>CAWLAW010000232.1:0-5605 GCA_963854885.1 Gammaproteobacteria bacterium
GACGACTTCGAAATGCACATTGGTCAAGCCGGCCTCGCGCGCATTCTGCCGCGCCGTTTCGATCGACGGCTCATGAAAGTCAAAACCGTAGACGGTTGAATTGGGGAATGATTGGGCCATCAGAATGCTCGATGAACCGAGGCCGCAACCGATGTCGGCTACTTTCGCGCCCGCTTTGAGCTTCGCTTCGACGCCGTCGAGCGCGGGGATCCAGTTCTCCACTAGGTTCATCACATAACCGGGCCGGAAAAAGCGGCCAGTGCCACAAAAGCAGCACGGATGATGGTCCGACCACGGCCGGCCGGCGCCCGATTTGAACGTCTCAACGGCGGTCTCGTGGGTGGTGTACTGGGCGACTGCAGCTTGAAAGAAACCCTGCATGCAGGTCGGCTCGTCGTGCGCGAAAATGGCCGCCTGCTCGGGCGAGATGCTGAAAGTCCCGTTGCCCTCATCGTAATTGACCTAGCCGGCGGCGGCGTTGGCCGATAACCATTCCACGAGGTAGCGTGGGTCGGCCCCGGCTTTTTCGGCCAGCGCTTCGGGCGTGCACGGTCCAAGCGCTTCAAGCGCGTTGTAGACACCGCTCTGGTCCCCGATAAAGGCCATCAGCAGCCCGATCGCACCACCGACGTCGGTGAGGACTTTACCTTGCAGCGCTTCAAATTTTGCTTGATCGAATTGTTTCATGACCTGTTCCTTTAAGGTTATTGTCGTCGGTGTCTTAGCACCGCTGTGACGGGCGTTGGCCTGCTGGATTGCAATACCTGCCGTGCCGGTTACATGATATTCATTGTTGAGCACACGATTGCAAAGGAAAAGTATCCATGAACAAGCTCGCTAAATTCGTATTGCTCCTGCTCATTTACCACGCGCCCAATGTCTTGGCGCAAACGCCGGAAGAGCGCGCCACCGAGCTGAAGGATCACGTTGAACTGACCGTGCCCAATGGCGACGGCACCTACCCGTTGGCGATCCTCTTGCCGGGTTGTCTGAGCTGGCATCCGCACCATACGCGCTGGCGCGAAGAGCTTTTGCGCAGGGGCTACGCGGTGCTGCATGTCGATAGTTTTTCAGCGCGCGGACTGGAAGGGCGGGCGACACTTGAACGCCTGGTTTGCTCCGGCGTTCAGCTCCATGGCAATGAGCGCGCCGGCGATCTGATGGCGGTTCTGGCGCAGATGCTTGAACGGCCGGATATCGATTTTAGCCGGACCGTGGTTTTTGGCTGGTCACATGGTGGCTGGACCGCGATGGATTTTCTGCTCCGTCTTGAGGGCCGCTTGCTGCCGTCGAACCTTGCCGTGCTGCCCGATCTCGATGCCATCACTTTCGCGGCGGCGTTCCTGTTTTACCCTTATTGCGGTCCGGGTTCCTTGGCCGGCGAGGGCGGCTATCCGGCGCACACGCGGACGGTAGTCTTCCACGGTGCGCGCGATGTGATCACCAGTCCACAGCAATGTCGCGCTCGCACAGAAGCACTGGCCAAGGCCGGCGCTCAGATAGAATTTATTTCGCTCAACGATGTCGGACACTGGTTTGATAATCACGCGGAACCATCCACCTACGATGTCGGCGCGACCCAACGCGCGCGCGCCGCTATCGATGACGTACTGGCAGAACTACCGCCCGCAGGGGCCGCACATTGAAAGCAGGAACGGTCTGCTCAACACCTGCGTGGCCCTGACGTGAGCACGCAAGGATCGCTTATTTCAGGCATCAGCGCGGTGACGATGTACACCGCCGACATGTCCCGTGCGGTACGCTTCTATGAAGCGCTCGGATTCAGCCTTGTATATGGCGGCGGCAGTACGCCCTTTAGCAGCTTCAGCGCCGGCACTGGCTTTATCAATCTGATCCTGGGGACCGTGCCCAGCGATCACTGGGGGCGCGTGATCATTTACGTTAGCGACGTCGATGCGATGTGCCAGCGCGCGGTTGCAGCGGGGTATACAACGGTAACCGAACCACGTGACGCCGAATGGGGCGAACGCTATTTCCATATCCTCGATCCGGACGGCAACGAGCTGAGTTTCGCCTGCCCGCTGTCGCCATGACGGTTAGCCGGCCGACGCCGGTAGATCGGTCGCCTGGCTGGCATCGCCACTCAACGTGAAACCTGGGTATTGCGCTGCCGCTATTGCTTCGCATTTTTCGCGATAGACACCACGGCCGCCGATATAGGGCATGAACACACGCGGCTTGAGTATAGGACGAACAAACGCCCTTTCCCGCGATCCTGTCGAGTATGGTCAGTTCATCAAACCGTCGTCAAACTGCGCGTCGACGCAGTGTTGGCCGAAATTGCGCCCCTGAGCCGGCAGAAATTCCGCACGTCAGCGCAATTTTTCGGCGGTTTCCACGCTCGAGACGACAGCGACGCTGCCGCCCCTTCGAAGTCGCGGTGTTGTTCGGGTAAATAGTCCACCACGACCTTTCGCGCCCAGGCTTCAATGTCGCGAACGCCAAGTCGTTCTTGCACTTTCTGTTCGCCGCGAAGAAACGGCGATGGGGTGTTGTAACTGGCCACAGAACTTAGCCTCCATCAGCCACGCGAACCGGCACTACACAAGTGGCTCGATTCCAGCAATCCAAACAGCGTGCGTCATAAATAGAATATTAAGCTCAGCCAGCAATTGCCATCGGAATGGGTTCCCTGAGGGGTCGTCGGCGTAGGGTCGCCGTCGGTCCGTTAACGATCCGGTTCGAATACCGCGCTGTCACCCAAGATCGCACGTCAGAGAGCTTGAACCCTCGGCGCCATAGAATCCAGCGCAACGCCGGGCAAACGGAAAAGTGGTAATGGTGATGTCGACCGGCCGGCTTCGGTAAAAACCAAAGTAATCGGGCCTGGACAGCGAACGCTCCGGGTGTCGAATGTCTTTGCGCGACCGACATAGCGAAGTATTTGTTATCTTACGACTACCTAAAGGCATGTCGGGACTAGTACTATCCTATTTAAGGAATTGACATCATTGGCGCTCCCTAGGGGACTTGAACCCCTGTTTTCGGCGTGAGAGGCCGACGTCCTAGGCCACTAGACGAAGGGAGCGAATTCTGTGAGATGCTATTATAAGCGGCAAGACGGTCGCAACAACCGGACATCAATTGAGTTTTCTAAATAATTTGTTTAGCCGGTCGCGTTCGGCACACAAAACGCGAGCCGCCGATAAATCTGGCCGATCCCACGAGCCTCGGATTTATACGCGCGCCGAGCATGGCGTTTCGCGCCAATATATTTCAGATGCTGCTCTGAAGGTACTCTATCGTCTGAACGGCGCAGGGTTTAAGGGCTATCTCGTCGGCGGTGCTGTTCGCGATATTTTGCTTGAGCGCGAGCCCAAGGATTTCGATATCGCGACGAACGCCCATCCGGAGGAAATTCGAGATTTATTCCGCAACAGCCGACTCATTGGACGTCGATTTAGACTTGCCCATGTTCGATTCGGGCGCGAAATAATTGAAGTCGCGACCTTTCGTGCCGGTCACGAAGGGGATAGCGACGGTGCGTCAATCGCCGACGGCGGCCGGATACTAAGAGACAACGTTTACGGCGAACTAGACGATGACGTGTGGCGCCGCGATTTCACCGCCAACGCTTTATATTACGACATTAGTGATTTCTCGATTGTCGATTATGTCGGCGGCCTCGAAGATATCATGCAAGGTAAATTACGTTTGATCGGCGATCCTGAGCAGCGTTACCGAGAGGATCCAGTAAGGATGCTGCGAGCAATTCGATTCGCGGGGAAATTGGGTTTTTCAATCGACCGACCCACTCGTCAATCGTTTGAGCGCTACGGCTCGTTGTTGAACGATATAGCCCCTGCGCGCCTGTTCGATGAAGCCTTAAAAATGTTTCATTCCGGCAGCGGACTTCAGACGTTTAAGCTACTCGAGGAATACGGATTGTTCGGCCATTTGTTTCCGCTCGCTGCCGAAAGTTTCGCAAACGATCCGATTTCCCATCAGTTAGTAACGGAATCGATGCGCAGCACCGATGATCGATTAACGCAGGATAAGTCAGTTAATCCGGCATTTATTTTTGCGGCGATTTTATGGGGCGCATTACAGGCGCGGCGCGATAGTCTCGTCGACGAAGGGATGGCCCCCGGCGACGCGTTTAACGTAGCGGCGGACGAAGTGATCGTTGAACAAGTGGCGCGATTGGCAATTCCACGTCGATTTACCACGATCGTTCGGGACATGTGGTTTTTCCAGCATCGCCTAATCAAACCGACGCGCAAACGGGCGGCAAAATTACTCGAACACGCACGATTTCGCGCATCGTACGATTTCTTATTGTTACGGGAACGGGCAGGTGAGCAGCTAGATGGGATCGGGGATTGGTGGACTAGGTTGCAAGAAGAGGACGAACAGGGTCAAGAACAATTATTTGCCGAATTGCATGAGCCGGCGCGCGGCCGGCGCCGATCTCGACCCAAACGAAAAAAACATACTGATTAGATTTTGCGTACGTCGAGCTAATGTCGCCCGCAGTTAATTCGGTCTTTATTGGGATCGGTAGCAATTTGTCGGATCCCAGAGCACAAGTTCGCTCGGCGTTCGCAGCAATCGAAGGCGATCCCGATCTAGAACTTCTCTCCAGGTCTTCGCTTTACAGTAATCCGCCGATGGGCCCGATTCGGCAGGCGGACTATATCAATGCGGTCGTAGCCGTGTCGACGTCGATCGACAACCATGCGCTTCTAGAGCGCCTGCAAGGAATAGAACTAACCCACGGCCGAGCTCGCACGGTAGAAAAATGGGGCCCGAGGACCTTAGACCTCGATATACTGCTGCGCGGCGACGTTTCAATTGACACCGATGCGCTAACGATTCCGCATCCAGGACTTTTACTGCGCGCATTCGTGATCGTCCCGTTGGCACAAATCGCACCAAATTTAATCCTACCGAACGGAATCACTGCTGCCGAGATGGCCGGCCGCTTGGCGAGCGATCGACTAGTCTGTCTGAGCGATGAGTGATCGCACGATCGGGAAATCCCCGCCGGAAGGGATGCGAATTTTAGCGATAGAAGGACCGATCGGGGTTGGTAAGACAACCCTGGCGAGGCGTTTAGCCGCGAGCTACGCTACGCAATTGATGCTCGAGGAACCAGCAGAGAATCCATTCCTCGAAAAATACTACGAAGATCAAGCACGCTACGCATTGCCTACGCAGCTACAATTTTTGTTCCAGCGTGTCCGGCAACTACAGAGCTTCCGCCAAGAAGATTTATTCACGCCACTGCACATTAGCGACTACATGCTGGACAAAGATCGGCTTTTTGCAGAGCTAACCTTGGAGTCGGCCGAATTGAACATGTACTCGATGGTTTATGAGCGGGTAGTAGATAGCGTGCCGAATCCGGATCTCGTGATCTACTTACAAGCCACGGTGCCAAGTTTACTCAAGCGAATTGCACATCGCGGCTTAGTCTACGAACAGGGTATCGACGAGGCGTATTTGGAGAGATTAAGCAGCGCCTATATTGATTTTTTTCGTAGTTATTCGCGAGCACCATTACTCATTGTCGACACCGAGGAAATTAATTTTTCGGACGGCGACGCGGAGTATCTTGAGCTGCTTGAGACCATTGATCGAG
>CAWLAW010000233.1:0-5583 GCA_963854885.1 Gammaproteobacteria bacterium
TTCGCTCGCCACTTAATACCTGTCAACATCGAAGACGAAATGCGCGAATCGTATATGGCATATGCGATGAGTGTTATCGTCGGTCGTGCACTTCCGGACGTCCGCGATGGTCTCAAACCGGTCCACCGCCGAGCGCTTTTTACGATGGGCGAGAACGGTAATGACTGGAACAAGCCGTATCGAAAATCTGCCCGTATAGTTGGCGATGTGATGGGTAAATATCATCCTCACGGCGACTCGGCGATCTATGATACGGTCGTGCGAATGGCGCAGCCGTTTTCGCTTCGCTACATGTTGGTCGACGGCCAAGGTAACTTTGGCTCAGTGGACGGCGACGCGCCGGCGGCGATGCGTTACACAGAAGTCCGAATGGCGCGAATCGCGCATGAACTCATGGCCGATATCGACAAAGACACGGTCGATTTCCAGCCAAATTACGACGGCTCCCTCAAAGAGCCCATGGTGTTTCCGGCACGGTTGCCCAACCTTTTGATCAACGGTTCGAGCGGCATTGCGGTTGGCATGGCGACGAACATTCCACCGCATAACCTCACCGAGGTGGTTAATGCGTGCATCGCGGTCATCGATAATCCCGGCATTACCATCAATGAGTTGATTGAAATCGTTCCGGGACCCGATTTCCCGACCGCGGCATACATTAACGGATCGTCTGGAATTCGCGAGGCCTACTTAACTGGGCGCGGCAGAATTCACGTCAGAGCACGGGCAGAAATTGAAGGGGAAGAGGGCGAAATGCAGCGCATTATCGTTCATGAACTACCCTACCAAGTAAACAAGGCACGGTTGCTCGAGAAAATCGCGGAACTTGTAAAGGACAAAAAGCTAGCCGGAATTCGTGAGCTTCGTGATGAGTCGGATAAAGATGGCATGCGCATGGTCATTGAGCTCAAGCGCGGTGAAATTGCCGATGTCATCCTAAATAATTTATACAAACAAACGCAGATGCAAACGGTTTTCGGCATTAATACTGTGGCGCTTGTCGATGGGCAACCACAAACCTTAGATCTGAAAACGATCCTAGACTGTTTCGTGCGCCATCGGCGCGAAGTCGTCACAAGGCGCACACTATTCGAGCTACGCAAAGCGCGCGAGCGCGCGCATGTCTTGGAAGGACTCGCTGTGGCGCTCGCAAATATCGATCCGATTATCGCCTTAATTAAGGCTTCTCCGACCCCAGCAGAAGCACGCACGGCCTTACTGCAACAAGATTGGGAGCCCGGGGTTGTAGTGAACATGCTGGAACGGGCCGGCGCGCATACCTCACGTCCAGATGATTTGCCGGATTCGTGCGGATTGCATAATGGACGGTATCGTTTGTCGGAGCGCCAGGCGAAAGAAATATTGGAGATGCGGCTGCAAAGATTGACCGCGCTGGAACACGACAAGATTATCGATGAATACCGTGAAATCCTCGTTCGTATCGACGACCTCCTCGACATCCTTGAGCGTCCGGAGCGTCTGATGCGGGTGATCCGCGACGAGCTTCTCGAAATTCGCGATCAGTATGGTGACGAACGTCGCACCGAAATAATTGAAAACCACGAACATCTGTCGCTCGAGGATCTTATTAGTCAGGAAGATGTAGTGGTGACGTTTTCTCATGCCGGATATGCAAAATCGCAGTCGATTGATTTGTATCGCTCGCAACGGCGCGGCGGAAAGGGAAAAACTGCGACAACAACCAAAGAAGAAGATTTTGTCGACAAATTGTTTATCGCAAGCACGCACGATACGATTTTGTGCTTTTCGACGCGCGGTAAATTGTATTGGTTGAAGGTTTACGAATTACCCCAAGCGAGTCGTACGGCGCGCGGTCGACCGTTAGTTAACCTGTTACCGCTCGACGAAGGTGAACGGATCACCGCAGTGCTGCCAATTAAAGAATTTGATCCCGAACTTTATGTGCTAATGGCGACCCGCCAAGGAACGGTGAAAAAAACTTCCTTAGACCAATTTTCACGACCCCGAGCGAATGGAATCATTGCTGTTGCACTCGATGATGATGACAGTCTAGTTGGCGTGTCATTGACGGATGGCGGCAGTGACATCATGTTAGTTAGTTCTAGCGGCAAGGCAGTACGCTTCTCTGAAACCGCAGTACGACCAATGGGCCGCACCGCTCGAGGTGTTCGCGGGATTAATCTCGGACCGGGACACGAGGTCATTTCGTTGATCCCGATCGATCCGACTCAGGCGCTTCTATTCGCGACTGAAAACGGCTACGGCAAGCGAACTTTAGTCGATGAATTTGCAACGAAAGGTCGCGGTGGCAAGGGCATGATTGCGATCCAGACAAGTGCGAGAAATGGCTCGGTTGTGGGGGCGGTTTCGGTTCTTGAAGATGAGGAAATTATGCTGATTAGTGATGGCGGCACGTTAGTGCGTACCCCCGTTAGTGGAATTTCAGTGCTCGGTCGAAATACTCAAGGGGTGAAACTAATCGATATCGCTGACGATGAAAAGTTAGTTGGCGTCGAACCGGTGGCGGAGTATCAGGGAGACGATGAGTCACTTGATGAGCTGGATACCTGACAATGGATCGATGGCGTTGCCAACTCGTATAGAGCTGCAAACATCGATGAGTCATTGTGCACGACAAATCTGGACAAGCCGACTGAACTCAACGGATCTCGTAGACAACTATGGCTAAAGATCTCGATGATCTTCGACGCGATATCGACACGATTGATGCCGAACTTCTACGACTAATCAACAAACGTGCTGAAGTTGCGATTGAAGTCGGCGACGTCAAACGCGCGAGCGGCCAAAGTGCGACGTTTTACCGACCGGAACGCGAAGCAACAATTTTACGACGCATCGTTGCGCACAACCCAGGGCCACTATCCGCTGCGGAGGCGACACGCCTGATGCGCGAAGTCATGTCGGCGTGTTTGGCACTCGAACAACTTCTGCGCGTGGCGTATCTCGGCCCGCAAGGAACCTATACACACCTCGCGGCACTCAAGCATTTCGGCGGCTCAATAGCCGGCATTGGCGTCGCTTCGATCGAGGAGGTAATGCGGGAAGTTGAAGCTGGGAGTGCTGCTTACGGCGTTGTGCCAGTTGAGAATTCCTTGGAAGGCGGAATTAATCAAACGCTCGATGCGTTACGCGAGTCTTCGTTGAAAGTGTGCGGCGAAGTCGTGTTAAATATCCACCATCAGCTGCTTTCAGCGGCGACTAATTTGGCTGATATAAAATTTGTCTACGCCCATGCCCAAGCACTTGGGCAATGTCGTCGGTGGCTAGCAGCGAATTTGCCTAGTGCTGAAGTCATCCCAATGAGCAGTAACGGCGAAGCGGCGCGGCGCGTGCGAGATGAGCCGGATGGTGCGGCGATCGCAGGCGAAGTCGCTGGCGAAATCTATGCTCTTAGAACCTTGCGGAAAAATATAGAAGACGATCCGGGAAATACGACTCGCTTTGTTATCATTGGCGAAAATTACCCTGCCCCGAGCGGCACGGACGTCACGTCTATGATGTTTACTATGCCTAATCGTCCTGGCGCATTGCACGAAATCCTGAGCGTGCTGGCCGCTAAGAACATCAGTATGACGCGAATAGAATCACGACCGTTGCGCCAAGACACCTGGGACTACGTTTTTTTCGTTGACATCGAAGGTCATGTAGCGGTTGACAACATTCGCGACGCCGTCAAGTTGCTGGAGTCTAAAACGTCACATTTGAAAATTTTGGGTTCCTATCCACGTGCAGTCCTGTGACTAGCTTCGTAACTTAAATTCATATTCGTCACCCGCGTCTTATTCACCAGGATTTGTCCGAGCCATGCAATGCGTTTACCGTCCGTCGTCAATGATTGCTGCGAGCTGTGGTCTGTCACAAGTGGCGTCACACGCGATTTTCGACCACGAGGCTAGCTGAGATGATTCAACGATTGTGCGTGATCGGGGTCGGTTTAATTGGTGGATCGCTGGCACGTTCGCTACGTTCTGCGGGCGCGGTCGGCAGCGTTATCGGATGTGGACGCGGACAGCCGAATCTTGAAGCCGCGATGCGGCTTGGCGTGATAGACGAATTTACTTCCGAGCCGGCCGCAGCAGTGGCTGGAGCGGATATGGTGGTTGTCGCAACCACGCTCGGCGCAACGGGCGAGATATTCGATAAAATTGCGCCAGCTATTTCTTCACACGCGATCGTCACAGATGTTGGCAGCGCTAAGCAGCGCGTCATTGATCTCGCAAAAATTAGTTTCGCTGACGCTTTCCCTCGATTTGTCCCTGGCCACCCAATTGCCGGCACTGAACAAAGCGGTGTTGAAGCATCGTTTGCCGAGTTATTTCGAGACCATCAAGTAATATTGACTCCAGCCGCGCAAACGGATCCGGCGGCGCTCGCCGAGGTTGAACAAATGTGGTGCGCGACTGGCGCGATTGTGACGCATATGCAGGCCGATCAACACGATAAGGTACTCGCTGCCACCAGCCACTTACCACACATGCTTGCCTACGCTTTAGTCGAGTGCCTCGCCTCGACCGATAAGACAGACAACGTGTTCAATTACGCCGCTGGAGGATTTCGAGATTTCACGCGCATCGCTTCTAGCAGTCCGGAAATGTGGCGCGATATTGCGCTCGACAATCGCGCTGCGCTGTTGCGCGCGATCGGGCAATTTCAAACGACGTTCGCCGACCTCAGGACGGCGCTCGAACGCGAAGATGGCGATGCATTACGACAAATGTTTAGCCATGCTAAATCGGTGCGCGACCGCGCCCTAACGCCGAGATCTAAATGAGCCGCGAGGAGACCCTTATTGTAGAGCCAGGCGGCTGTTTGAACGGCACGGTCCCGGTGCCGGGGGATAAGTCGATCTCACACCGCGCCGTAATGTTCGGCTCAATAGCACACGGAGAAACGCACGTTAGTGATTGTTTAATGGGTGATGATGTTCGCTCTACTATCGCGGCATTTCGTGCCATGGGTGTTGTAATTGATGATCACGGTGATAATTCTTTGACCATATCCGGCAGAGGATATTCTGCGCTGAGCGCACCATCGAAGCCGTTAGATATGGGCAATTCCGGTACCTCTATTCGTTTACTTTGCGGACTTCTCGCCGCAACTGATTTTCGCTTAGAAATGATCGGCGACGAATCCTTAATGCGTCGCCCAATGCGTCGAGTGACAGAGCCGCTCGCATTGATGGGCGCGAATATCATTACCGCCGAGGGCGGGACGCCTCCATTACTACTTCCATCGGCTAGCAAACTGAAGGGGATACGCTACGCTTTACCAATCGCAAGCGCGCAAGTGAAATCGGCCGTATTACTGGCCGGACTTCAGGCTAAGGGCTCAACTTGCGTCGGCGAGCCCGTGCCTACGCGCGATCACACGGAGCACATGCTGCGCGCATTTGGCGCGAAGTTGAGTTCGCGAGAGGGTGAAATCTGCATCGTTGGAGGTCAGTCGCTTCGCGCCACGTCAATCGTGGTACCAGCAGACATTTCGTCTGCCGCGTTTTTTCTGGTCGGTGCGGCAATCATGCAAGGGTCGCGGTTGAGTATTGAAAATGTCGGTATAAATCCGACGCGGACGGGGGTTTTG
>CAWLAW010000234.1:0-5567 GCA_963854885.1 Gammaproteobacteria bacterium
GTGACTATTTGCACGTTTGCCGCCTCTAGTGCCGGCCGCAATTCTTCCCATCGCCGTAACTCGGCGACACAATAAGGTCACCAGTGTCCGCGAAAAAATTTAATCAACACTCTAGAGCCGGCGAGGCTGGAACTATCAAACGGTTCTCCTTGGTCATCCGTCGCTGTGAAAGCGGGGATTTTATCGCCGACACTGACCATAGTGTCACTAACTTTTTGTGCGCCTGTGAATATCAGGTACAACAATGCGATCCCAACCCCAACTGCCCACGCGGCGTAGCCGCTTTCAGTCCCGCCCACAAGCGCGACGAAGCCGAGCACTAGGCCGAGGGCCCACAGGATAATAAAAGGGTAGGGAGTCGAGGTGGGAATGTTGACGCGCCAAGCTCGCCAAAACCATGTTCCCGCAGTGCCAAGAATGACGAGTAGGCCAAGTAATCCGAGGTCAATCATGATAATCACCACCTAGTGAGTTGGGCCGACGTTCTGAGCGAAGCGTAGCGGATTCAGTTGAGCCTGACAATGTTGGTCGAGGCAGCGATCTGGGACTCGTTCGTGCGACGTTTGTCGGGCTATTTAAACGCAGTCTAAATTCACTAACGAACTGCGCCGGCAGTCGGATAGAATGCTCAGCGAGGTTTCTATTTTTGAACACTACTCGTATGTCGACGTTTCAAACAATCGAAAAATTCTATGCCGGCGAGTACTCAGTTTCGCCGTGCACTACGGAGCGCGATCTCTACGAACTGTGGCGCGAACGAATGATCGACCGCCTGGCGCCGATCGATATCGCGCTGGCAGGCGCTTTCCTTGCCGACCGACTACCGTGGACATTTACCGCTGGCTATCAAGCGACGCTGCGTAGCACATTCCCGATGTTGCCAACTGGCGGGTGGGCTGCGTTCGCTGCGACCGAGGACCTCAACGAACCCGCGCGTTATCCCGGTACAACGTTGCTTGAATGTGACGGCGGTTACCGCCTAAACGGCAACAAATCCTGGGTCGCTCATTCGAAATTTGTCGATCATTTAATTGTTACCGTTAATTCTCCGAGTGGCGATAAACGCCTGGCGCGCGGATTAATTGTCAGGAGCAATCGTCCGGGGGTCACCTTAAGTCACCGAGAAAAGCCCGGTTTCCTCGCCGCTATGAGTCAAGGTTTTGCCGCTTTCGATAATGTAGAAATCGATGCGGCCGCAGTTTTCGAATTTGAGCCGATTCGTCAATTCGGCCGCTCGGAGGCGAAATTTGTCACACTTGCCGCGTGCGCATTTATTGCCGCCCGCCTCGCAGAGGCGAGTGAACTGCAAGACCGTGTTGTAGCGACTATGCTCGCGATTGCTGGACTTATCGCCGAACCGGAGACGTCGAGACAAGTTTATGCGGGGGTCGATCGGGAATTTCAGATGTGCGTCGAATTGTTCGAGCAGCAGCTAGCGCCAAATTCTATCCCCGATTACGCAGCCGACCGACGCCTGTTTCGCATGTACACTGATCGCATCCAGCGGCGGCGCGAGTACGCGAAAAAGGAACTCGCACAGGCGCGCAATAATTAATTTCGAACTGCGCGATCTGAATGCGCACCCGATGATGAAGAGCTCGGTTCTATCTGACGTTGCCACATTTCACAAACGAATCGTTACACAGATTTCGAGGGTCGATCCGTGAGAACAATGAACGTTATTTTCGCACTATGTTTAAGCGTAGGGTATGCCGCTCCAAATGCGCAGACCGTACAACCCGAATTGAATTTGGACCACCCATCGCGCAGCGCCAAAGAGAAAGCGCGGGACCGTAATCGATTACCGCTAGAAACTTTAGCGTTTTTCGGATTACAGGATGATATGCGGGTCATGGAACTGTTTCCTGGCGGTGGTTGGTATACAAAATTACTTGGGCCGTTTCTTGCCGATAAAGGCGCTTTGTACATCGCTCTCGACAGCGGCGGACTGAAAAAAAAGCTAGCCGAATTTGGACTAGGGAAAGTCGTCGCCACCGGAGCGATAGAGAATTTTAAAAAAACTGATGCGCCTGGCTACATATTTTCAGTCGATAGCATCGACTTGAATGAGACCGACCTCGATATGGTGCTAACTTTCCGTAACGCGCACAATTTGAACAGCGCTGCGCGCACGAGTTTGAATCGAGCGGTCTTCGCTGCGCTAAAACCAGGCGGTATATACGGGGTCGTCGATCATACGAAACGGCACATGCAAGGTATAAAAAAATGGACTTGGCGTCGCTCGGATCCGGTGCAAATTATTCACGAAGCGATTCTTGCAGGTTTTGAATTCGTCGATTACTCAGATATTCACGCGCGGCCTGAAGATGAGTTGCTCTACGACACACGCCATGATTCGCTGATCAATGAAACGGATCGCTTCACGCTCAAATTTCGCAAGCCCAAGTAGGTGCCAAAACCGGCTTCGTCGTCGCCACCTTTCGACCTCAAGCTTAGTGCGATTGTGAAGCAATTCCTGCAGCGAAAGCTCGGCGTGCTAGCTACGCGCCTGGACACGAGAATCATAGCCCAGGGCGTGCTGCGCGACCTTAGGGCTACATTACCCGCTAGTTGCCGTGCTATCTTGTTCTAACTTCATTCAGGGAATATCTAAATGGCGGTTCATGGCGGAAAGCTCGCGGCGCGGGCCTTAAAACAAGCAGGCGTCGAATGCATTTTCACGCTCAGTGGCGGTCACGTAATGGCGATTTACGATGGTTGTCTGGACGAAGGCATCAAGATTATTGATGTGCGCCACGAACAAGCGGCGGTACATGCCGCTGATGCTTGGAGTCGCCTTAATCCCGGTAAGGTTGGTTGTGCCGTATTAACCGCGGGTCCTGGGGTCACTGATGGGGTCACCGGGGTTGCCAACGCGTGGCGGGCGAATAGCCCAATTTTAGTTATCGGCGGACAAGGCCCATTTGATAATATGCGCCGCGGGTCGTTGCAAGAAATGGATCACGTGGCGGTGATGAAACCGATCACGAAGTGGGCAGACACGTGCTATTCGACCGTTCGTATTCCCGATTATATTGAGATGGGCATCCGACACGCGGTGTCTGGCAATCCCGGACCGGCATTTCTCGAAATCCCCATGGATGTGTTAGGTGCAGAGGTAGAATGGGAAGACGTTCGATTTCCTAAGATCCGCACAGAGCCGCCGTTACTCATTCCCTCGAAAGTCGAAATCGACGAGGCACTATCGCTATTAGCCAACGCCGAACGACCGGTAATGATGGTCGGCACAAGCGCGAAATGGTCTAACGCCTCCGCTGCTGTACAAAAATTCATTGAATCAGTCCACATTCCGACATTCGTCAATGGCATGGGCCGCGGATTGGTCAAGCCCGGTACGCCGGAATTGCTCAATCGAGTCCGCAAAGAAGCGATTGGCCAGTGTGACGTATTTGTTTGCGCTGGGGTGTTACTTGATTTCCGTCTCGCCTACGGCAATACGATCCCAGCCGATGCGAAAATTATTCAAATCGATATTGAAAACGAATTAATTGGCACAAATCGCTCAGCAGATGCCGCCGTAGTCGGCAATCTTAGAGCCGCCTTTGACACCATGACGGAATCGATCGCGCAAAGTAGTCAGCAGTTCGATTACACCGCTTGGCGAGACAAATTAGTCACAAGGGAGAACGAGCTCGAGGCAGCATTTTCGGCGCAACTTAATTCCGACGAGGTGCCGATTGATCCGTTGCGCTTGTGTCGCGAAATTCGCGACTTCGTGGCCGACAAGGATGTGATTCTGATCGGCGACGGTGGCGACATTGTCGCGCAAGCGTCTAAGGTATTACCGGTTCCCGAAGAGAATTGCTGGATGGATCCAGGTCCGTTAGGAACACTCGGGGTTGGCATGCCGTTCGCACTCGCGGCGCAACTCGCGAAACCGGAAAAACGCGTGTTAATTATTTATGGCGATGGTGCCTTTGGATTGAATGGATTCGAATATGACACCGCGGTGAGGTTTGATTTACCGATCGTGGGGATTGTTGGCGTTGATGCCGCGTGGGGACAAATGGCTCGACCCCAAGCGCAATTTTACGGCGCCGACCGGGTTGTCGCGACGAAATTAAATTATACGCGTTACGATAAAATCGTCGAAGCGATGGGTGGTTATGGCGAGTATTGCGAGCGCCCGGAAGAAATTGGCCCGGCCTTAGAACGCGCTTTCGCGTCAGGTAAGCCCGCGTTGGTTAATGTGGTCATGCGACAAGACATCGCAACTGGCATGAAGGGTAGTACTTATACTTAAACGATAGCAGTCTTTAAACAGTTCGGCATAACGCGCTCGATAAGTATGAACAAATCGTTGGGTAGCAATCATTACCCTTGATTTCTTCCTCTCGGAGCGCTGTTCGCCGTAAGCACGGAGGGTTGGAACGTCATGGTTAGAGTTACGCAATTCGCTACGGTTGCCCGCAATGCCGGCGGCCCGGATTTCCAGCAGTGAGCACACTGGGCTTTGACCGGATCCCGGTCGAACCGAACATTTCCGCCGATTACTTCGCACGCGAGCGCGAAGCGATTTTCAAAAAGGTCTGGCTTAAAGTCGGCCGAGTTGAAGAAGTCGCTGAGCCGGGCGATTTTATCGTGCGGGATTTTTCTGTACTAAGCGCATCGGTCATTATCGTGCGCGGTAGCAGCGGTGAGCTAGGGGCGTTTCACAATGTTTGCCGGCATCGGGGTAATCGCCTCAAACCCGTTTGTGCCGGTCGGACAAAAACGTTTACCTGCGGGTTTCACGGTTGGGCCTTCAACATCAATGGCGATCTCGCGCACGTGCCCCTGGAGGACGAATTCGGCGCACTCGATAAATCAGAATTGGGCTTATTGCCGATCGCAATTGATACCTGGCAAGGGTTTATTTTTATCAATTTGGATCCATCGCCGTCTGAGTCACTAGAATCTTATCTCGGCGCGATACCATCGTTGGTCGACGGTTATCCGTTCGCACAAATGGCACAATCGGGCCAATGGACGGCCGATATCGAATCAAACTGGAAGACGTTTCAAGACGCGTTCGTTGAAGCCTATCATGTTCAAACCGTGCATCGACGTTCGATTCCTGATTACCACGCGATCCCAGTGCCATCGGACCTCGAGACATTTGGGCGACATAGCAATCTCACGTTTTACATGGATTTTCAGCATGCTCCAGAGCCGGCTGAGGCCTGGGCGTTTAAGGCTGGGACCATGGCATTTCTACAAGCGAAAGATGAGGGCCAACATGTCCCGCCGGCGGCTAGCGGTCTCAACCGGCAAGGTAAGGCAAATTGGATATTCGAGGAATTTCTAATTTTCCCAAATTTTCATCTGTTTTTAGGCGACGGTTGGATGTTGTGTCAGGACTTTTGGCCAGTCAGCGTCGACCAAACAGATTGGTCGGTCGGCTACTTTCTGCAAGACGTCGATAGCCCGGTGCTAAAAATTGCTCAAGAGTATTCTAAGGTCACGATGCGCGACACGATCCGCGAAGATCTCAGCACCATCGAAAGTACCCACGCCTCACAGCGTTCCGGCGCACTGGAGTACATGCTCGTTTCTTCGGCATTGGA
>CAWLAW010000235.1:0-5552 GCA_963854885.1 Gammaproteobacteria bacterium
GAGTTCTTCGACGAACAAGGTATCTTTGCCTTTATTACTCGAACCTGGTGTGCCGCTTGTTGAATTTAGAATTTGAATAAAGCCTTCCGCGCGTTCACCGAGTACATCAGCAAAGGCGAGCAACGTTTCATCTGGCATAACATCGGTTGGCATCGGCGTACCGTCGTAATCGGCTTGCATCGAATTCTTACCGAAGCGCTGGCAGCTCCAACCCATCATGCCGGCATCCATCGCTTCATGAATAAGGCGTTTCATCTCGTTAAGTTCGGCGGTTGTTGCTTGGCGTCCTGCTTTCGCGCCTTCTAGTCCCATCACATAGACGAGTAAAGGATTCAACGGCACATAACTCAGTACGTTCACACCTTTCGGCTGGCGATCCAAATGATCCATCCATTCTGGCATTGATTCCCAATCCCAATCGAGACCCATTCCGGCAACCATGGTTTCATAGGGGATCTGCTCAGTGCGAGTCATCATGTTCAACAAGCGTTCGCGACTGTCCGCCCGCGCAGGCGCGAACCCAAATCCGCAATTGCCAATCGCCACGGAAGTCACGCCATGCCAGCCGGATATCGTGCAATACGGATCCCAATGGAGCTGCGCGTCGTAATGGGTGTGTAGATCAACAAACCCGGGCGCAACGATCAAACCATCAGCTTCGATAACTTCCTTCGCGGCGGAGCGATCAATGCGTCCAATTTTCACGATCCGTCCGTCACGAACAGCGATATCGCCTTTGTATCGTGGCAGCCCAGTCCCATCGACAATCGTGCCGCCTTTGATAACTGTGTCGTATTGGCTCATTAAATTACTCCTGGGTAGGTCGAAAGCAGGCTCGAATAAATCGGAATCCACCTCGCTGCATACCCTGCAGCGATTTGCGTTTAATTATGGACGCTGATCCGTTACGATTATTTGCATGACACGCCACAATTTTTGCATATTACGCCATCGAGCCTGATGAGTGAGCCGGTACTCATTAGCGGCGCACTCATGGGATCACGCGAACTGTTGGCAGATTTCGGCGTAGACGCTTACGCGATTGCAAACGAAGTTAAGTTACCCGAGCGCGTCTTCGACGAACCGGATATTTTTGTTCCGGCCGCACGGCTCGTCGACTTTCTCGAAATTGCCGCACGCGATTGCGCCTGTCCGGCGTTCGCGTTGCTGCAAGCTAGACGACTGCCGGAAGGCGTACGCGGCTTAGAGATCCGCGGGCACGGTTGGATGTTAATGCGCTCGGCACAAACCGTACGCGATGCGCTTTACGATTTTATTGGGGTATATGGTCTCTATACCGATGCTGGTCGCTTAAACGTGCAGAGCCGCCGCGGCGATCTGTGGCTGAGCTATACATTTCTCCCAATCGGTCGCTGGGGTGAAACGCAAATTGTGGAACTTACACTAGCCCGAATGTGCTTATTTATTGCTTCGAGCATTAACCGTGAGTGGTATCCGGCGCAGGTAACGTTGCGCCAAGAACCACAAGAGACACAAACGTACATCGATTTCTTCGGCCCGAACGTTCTATTTGGGGCAGAACGCGACGCTATTTTGATCGACCACGAAACGCTCGTCGCACCCTTAGCAATATCGGGTAACGAGCTGCTAAGAAAATCTCCCGCGCATCGACCCGAAGATCTCGACGGACCCGCGCTCATCACAGAAGCGCGCACGATCCTTGGCGCGCTCTTGCGCCACGACGATTGTTCGGTCGAAGCGCTGAGCAAATCGTTGGGCTTATCGTTGCGGACCTTACAACGCCGGCTGACGGCCGAGGACACGAATTACCGCGAACTACTCGACTCGGTACGCGCCGACCTCGCTTGGCGGCATATTCAACGTACAGATCTCAGTTTTACCCGCGTGTCCGATCTACTTGGCTACGACAGCCAAGCGTCCTTCAACCGTGCGTTTCGCCGTTGGTACGACAGCACGCCGCGCACGGCGCAACGTAGCAAGAAAGTGAATCACTAAGTTCGAATCACTCTAAGTCGGTGAGCAAGAATAATTCCAACGGTTGGATACTTCATCCGAAACGTCGAAGTACTAGGTAGGACTATCAAAGCGAAGCCATCAAAAACCGCGACTTTGTTGCAAATAAAACGACAGCCGCCCAAATAGCAGAAGCACAAAATCTAGCTAAGGAATGGGACAAGGCTCACCCGCGTTAAACAGTCTCGGATGCCCACCTGATTGTCTCTCGACCTAGCTAACGCCTAAGTATCAATCGAGCACCAATGTCTGGGCTGTAAGACTCGCGTCACTCAGACTAAAAGTTCAGCGAGCTATCTCGACTGTATGACTCGATAAGCTGCGGACAAGCATTTCTTGGGACTGGTGATTCTTTTTGTCTTAGGGAAAATTGCCTAAAACCTTCAGCTGTTCTAATCAGGTGTGTTAATCGCAGGCCGATGCCCTAGGGTCGATCGGCAGCATAGGGGCGATGCCGAATAATTTTTCGATCCAATGCGCGGCTTGTAGCAATGCTGCTTCGTCGCGCGGTTTGCCAACGATCTGAAGGCCGATGGGCAAGTCATCCTTCGTAAATCCGCATGGAATGCTGATGACGGGGCACGACGTCATCGTGAGGGCAAAGGTGATCGCGAACCAATCGATATAGGTCTCACATGGGTGCCCATCTATTTCTGTAACGTAGCGTAAGTCCACCGGGAAGGCTGGTATCGAGGCCGATGGGCAAATCAACAGATCATGGGTTTCAAAGAACGTAGTCATGCGGTGATAGAGAGTCCATCTAACTCTCTCGGCGGCGAACAGCCGCTCGGACGTGACTTCAAACCCGCGTTCGACATTACGGACTATGTCTTCGGTTATTCTTTTCCGCTCGCTCTCCAGCAATTCGCCCATCAAGGTACCCAACAGGATGGCTCGCAGGGTCTGGAACCCGTCCAGTGCATCCGAAAAGTCCGGAATGTCATCTGTAACATCGACTCCGGCACCGGTCAGGTGTCGGATTGCCTTGTCAGCAACCTCCCGGACTTCCCGTGCCATGGGTACGATACCGAGGTCAGGACTGAACGCCACCCGGGTTGGTTTGTCGGAGCTCTCGAGCGCCGTAACGAAAGAACCCGACGCATCGAACGAAAACGGGTCGTCGGGGTGATGACCGGCCCCTGCATCCAACATCAAAGCCACGTCGGCGACATCCCGGGCCATTGTTCCACCCAAAGCGTGTCGAAGGCTTGTAGGCGCCGGCCTCTCGGCACAACGCCGGGACCGGGGCGCAAGCCTACTACGCCATTGAACCCGGCGGGTGTGCGAAGGCCGCCACCTCCACCAATTTATCATTTATATTCAATAATTTATAAATGTTCATTGCACCAATTTGGACATGGTTTGATCTACATTGGGCACAGGTTGGACAACCTATGGACAACATTATTTTGTCCATATGAGGCGCTTCGCGGTTGCTTAATTAGCTGCACCCGACCGAGCCGTTAGCGATGCGATCTCGCAGCTCGACACTGGCGGCGACTGCCATATGGGTAATCGACAGCGGCGTTAATTTTCTCTCGATACGATCCATCAATCGGCTCCGTCATCAGACTTGGCAAATAAGGTCGTTGTATTATTTTGCATGAGCCGGACCGTGTGCCCTACTCCCAACCTTCGGGTGGCGACTCCAAGACGCTCGGTGCGGAAACGACCGTCGGATCCAGCCAGTCGGCGTACCCCTTCGCCCACGCCAGCCGAACCAAAAGATCGCCATCGGGCAATGGCCGACGGAGTTGCACGGAATCCGTGGACTGGAGAATATCGACGAAGGCCAGAATACGCGTTGCGCTTTCATAATCAGCCATCGCAGATTGGAGGGCTTCAACCCTTTTCACCTCAGTTTCGTAGACCGCGCGATGGCGTGCAATTCGTTCTTGCTCTCGCTCTCACTCAGCACGCCGCGCCTCTTCGTGCTGGCGTTCGATTCTCTTTACCTCGGCGACAAGCATTACGGCGGACGCGAACTTTCCAAGAATCATCTCCACCCGCTGCATCTTTCCGTCAGACCAATTCTGTTGTGGCGCGCCGGAAACATACTCGTTGATCGACAAGGTAAATTTTCCCGTTGGACGATAAACCGCATAAGGCACTTCATATACGTAGTTGCGATCATATTCGGAGCGTTGCTTTCGCTGCTTGATCTCGCTCCGCACCGGCTCTTCGAACTTGAGGGCGACAAATTCCTTTCCTATTTCAAAGCCGCACTTTGTTACTCCAGGTCGAATTCCCCACCAGCAGAATTCACAACCTCGCTTTTCGAAATACCGAATCGACGCATTAACGATTCGCGACGCGCGATCAATTTCTTTTTTCGATACAGATATCGAAATGTTATCGTCGCCCAGGGATACCAACCCGCGTTCATTTACCTTCGTTCGTCCGGCTAGGGCCCGCCATGACCTTAACGGATGTTCGCGGGACGCGTATCTACTTCCGCTAAATGCCCACTACAGACCTTTTCCTGGGAGAACATCGCAGTTTTTGGCGATCTATTTCAAGCTAGAGGCACAAGCAGAATTTGCCGCGCAACCGACAATTCCAGACCGGATCGAAGTTTATAAGAGGCCCGGCGCGATCTTCGCCACGGCAGCTTTTTCGACCTCCAGCCGCTGCATGACCAGCGGGCTTGCGAAAGCCCGATCGAGGTAGTTGCGTAGCTTCGGCGCTACCGCGCCCTCGACGTCGAAGTGGCCATATCGAGCCTGGAGGAAACACGTGGTCACGGCGAAGTCAGCAATACTAAGGGTGTCTCCGACCAGGTAGCCTGAGTCCGGCGTTACCGACTCGAGATACGCGAGGCACTGCGGCAGACCCTCATCGACAATGTTCTGCACCAACTCCTCGTTTGTGGGCTCGTTGAAAAACTTTGGGTTAACCACTCGTTCCCGAAACAACCCGGCGCAATTCTCCATGAGTTTTGTGTCGGCGAACTCCTCAAGCCAGCACGCGGTAGCTTCAAGTTGCGGATCGTCTGGGTAGATACTATTCTCTGGCGCAATTCGATCGAGATACCGGCTGATCGCACTTGTGTCCGGCAAGTTGAAGCCATCGTGCTCCAGAACGGGGACCTTCCCGAGCGGACTGATGGCGCGAAACTCGGGGGCCTCGTCTCCTGGGAAAGTAGGTACGTTCTCGTATTCGAGCTCTTTGTAGTCGAGCACTAGCAACACTTTGCGGGCAAACGGTGAGAGAGGCATGCCATAGAGTTTAATCATAGTCCTTCCTTTTGTCGGTCAGGTTATTTGTGAAATCATATAAGCTGTCATTGTGTTTTGATTTCAGGGGTTTAGTTCACGTTTTCCAGTTGAAAATCGGGTCGTAGATTGGCGAGAAACAGTCCTCTGTCTTTCTTGTATAAACGCGAGATTGACGGCACACAGGCAAAGTTTCACGGCTGAAATGAACCACGCTTCCTTAGGGGAAATTTGTTTTCATTTATGCTGCTCCAAGAGCTTCGGGATTGATGTTTGAACTGAGAACGGTTGATATTATTTCGGATTGTTCTGTACAAACAAAACAACATGTATTTCAGTTTA
>CAWLAW010000236.1:0-5537 GCA_963854885.1 Gammaproteobacteria bacterium
CAACTGGTCAGCCTGCGATCAGCGAACCTTGCGCCACCTCGTGCCGGAAAATCGACTCAGAGTTTACGACATGCGTGCAGTTGTTAAGGCGCTCGCCGATGAAGGGTCGACCTTAGAGCTTCGACCGCTATACGGGAGTGGCTTGATCACCGCCTTAGTTCGAATAGAAGGTCACCCATTTGGGCTTATTGCTAACGATTCACGCCATCTCGGCGGCGCGATCGACGGCGACGGTGGCGAGAAAGGTGGCCGCTTCTTACAGCTCTGCGATGCCTACGGGTTACCGGTTATTTCGTTGTGCGATACGCCGGGCTTTATGGTCGGACCCGACAGTGAGAAAACTGCTGCTGTGCGACGCGGTTCGCGATTAATCGTAGCGAGCGCCAATTTGTCTGTTCCGTTATTTACTATAGTCGTGCGCAAAGGTTATGGCTTAGGCGCCCAAGCAATGGCCGGCGGAAGTTTTCACGAACCATTTTTTACGATTGCCTGGCCAACCGCGGAACTCGGGCCGATGGGCCTCGAAGGCGCAGTTGAACTCGGTTTCAGTAAAGAACTCGCAGCAGCAAAGAACGAAACCGAACGCAATGAGTTGTATGAACAGCTGCTTGCCGGCATGTACGAGAAAGGTAAGGGCGTTTCGGTCGCCACGACATTCGAAATCGATGCGGTTATTGATCCGGCTGAAACACGAACGTGGCTTGTCCGCGGCCGACGTTCTGCAGGAAAACGTACCTCGCCGCGACGAGCAATCGTTGATGTTTGGTAACGCAGTTGTCCCATTGGGCCTGTCGCGCGGTTACTAACGGCGCATAGCTACCAATGTCGCACTACCCACATTTTTGCTTTAGCGGTACACCAGAGGTACGCGGTCTCGCGTGCGGCGAAACCTTACGCGAACGTATTCGCACGACCGTCGATTTATATGCCGATAGATTGTTTTCTCACAGCGGATTGGCGAGCAACGAAATTGAGCAACGAGCGAATAGTGTCCGCGAAATTATCGCGAAATTTTCACCCATTTATCCGGCCGAACTCGACGCGATCGCTCGTGGTGCGAACTTAGCACGCTGGCAGATCTATGCATTGAATGCGCGCACGGAAATTCTGAACACTCCAGTGCCCGAATGCACTGCAATGTATTTTTCCGATAGCAAAATTTTAGGTCAGAACTGGGATTGGGTTGCGGCGTTAGAAGAACTCGCGGTATTGATAACTTGGAAGCAACCGAATGGCCACCAAGTATTAACCTTCACCGAACCTGGAATGCTAGGGAAGATTGGCCTAAATAATCGCGGCCTCGGGGTCTGTCTTAACATCATGTTCGCGCAACACGAGCTGGATGGTGTTCCAGTACATGTGTTAATTCGCGCCTTATTGGATTGCGTGAACCTAGACGAAGCACGCACCACGCTAGAACGCTCCGGATTTGGAAAATCCAGTCACCTACTCGTGGCCGACGATCTTGGGCACGCTTGTAGTACGGAATTCGTAGGGGATGCAAGTTTCGAGGTGCAGCCGGATAATGGTGTGCTACTACATACTAATCACTGTATCGCGCCGGCTGCCAAGGGTAAAACTGCCCCCGTATCATCCACACTCGATCGTCTCGAACAAAGTTCCGAGTGGCTCGCAGCGACATCCGAACGCGATGTGGAGACAATGCGTCAAATATTGCTCGACGATAGCCGGGGATCGATCTCAATAAACACAAGCTACCACCCCGAGAAACTTCTCGATGGCCAAGATGTCGGCACTTGCGCAACCATTCTCATGGATCTCGCGGCGCGCGATCTGCACATCAAAAAAGGACCCGGAAAAAACGGGGAATTTTCGATCCACTCGTTTTGAATACGCAATTAAGCTAACGCGACGATGTCGTCTAACAGATGCGAATACCCCGCGCCATTCCCAGAACAGCGCAAACTAGGCTTTAGGATATTTGATTATGAGTTTTGACATTTCACCGTGGCATTGGATCGTATTCGGCATTGGCCTGATGATTTTCGAAATGTTTTTGACGACCTTTTTCATCCTGTGGTTTGGTGCGGCTGCAGTCATTGTCGGAACGTTGGCATATTTCGTGCCGGATTTATCGGTGAATTTTCAAATTCTAACTTGGACGATCTTATCCTCGGTGCTTGCTTGGAGCTGGTTTAAATACTTAAAACCATTGTCCATCGACCGCACCAAAGCGGGGCTATCAAAAGAATCAATAGTCGGCGAAATTGGACAAGTCCTCGTCGTACCGATTGAGGATAAGCGTGGGAAACTTCGCTTTCCGGCGCCGATTCTGGGCGACGACGAATGGATAATCATGTCTCAAGACACGCTCGCCATAGGTGATCGCGTTACCGTCGTTGATGTATCGGGTAATTCCCTCATTGTAAAACGAGTAGTACCCAATAGTTCGAACTGATCGATCAGCTTTTTATGGAGAACGGATAAGATGGACGCAGGATTAATTGTTACTTTGGCTTTCAGTGCTTTCGTCATTGTCACCGCACTGAAAGGTGTGCGTCAGGTACCGCAAGGCTACAAATGGGTGATTCAGCGTCTCGGGAAATTTAGTTCTTCGCTTAACCCGGGTTTGAATTTTATTATTCCTTATATCGATGTTGTGGCCTATAAAATCACGACGAAAGACATTGTCTTAGACATCCCATCGCAAGAAGTCATCACCAAAGACAATGCGGTGCTAATCACTAACGCTGTTGCGTACATTAATATCATTTCACCGGAGAAGGCGGTATACGGAGTGGAAGACTACGTGATCGCAATCCAGACCTTAGTCCAAACATCACTTCGATCAATAGTCGGTGAGATGACGTTAGACGCCGCGCTGTCTTCGCGTGAGCATATTAAGGAGAAACTGAAAGCGGCGATATCCGACGATATTGCCGATTGGGGGATCACCTTAAAAACGGTCGAGATCCAAGACGTAAATCCGTCCGAGACGATGCAACATGCAATGGAAGAACAAGCCGCGGCGGAGCGCGCGCGGCGTGCAACGGTGACCCGAGCGGACGGTGAGAAAGAAGCTGCGATCTTAGAAGCGGAAGGTCAACTAGAGGCGTCCAAGCGCGCTGCTGAGGCGCAGGTAATTTTAGCTAAAGCGAGCCAACGCTCAATACAAATGGTGACCGAAGCGATCGGCGATCAGGAAATGCCGGTGGTCTATTTACTCGGCGAAAAATACATCAATTCGCTGGAAACATTATCGCAATCAACTAACGCAAAGACCTTAGTGTTCCCGGCAGATATTCCCAGTGCAATACAGGGCTTGATGGGTAAAAAGTAATGGAGCGCCTCGGGCCCGCAAGCAACGACTGCGAAAATCCGTCCAGACGCCAAGTCGTTGTTGACGGCCGAGATGTAGATTAGGCCTTGGGCGGCTTCGAGAAATCGCAACGCAGAGGTAACTCGAGGCCAAGTTTCCGCGCAAGTTCTACTCCATACTGAAACGGCTGATCACGAATCTAATCTCCTCCTCGGACCTAAAACACGAGGCTGGTTGGAATCACCGCCGTCAGCGCCCCGTATGTACCGCCAGACAATACAATAAGCCAACTGTTCCTCGATACTCGGTTTGTCGCTCTAATTTATGATCCCGCCAGGGTGCCCTCCGTGGTACATTCACCGCATTGAAATTCAACTATTGAGGGCCTCCCCATGCACGTCGGCTATTCACCTATATTTCAGAACCCAGGCAATAAACGACCGGATAGTGAGGTTTATCTCGAAGAAGTGCGACTCGCTGAACTGGCTGAGCCGCTGGGATTCGAATCTATCTGGGCAATTGAGCATCATTTTACGGACTACACGATGTGCCCGGACCCCGTACAGTTCCTCACCTATATGGCCGGCAGAACCAAAAAGGCAAAACTAGGGACCAGCGTTATTGTATTGCCGTGGCACGATCCCATGCGGGTCGCCGAGCAGGTCTCGATGCTCGATCATCTATCTGGCGGGCGAATGATACTCGGACTTGGGCGAGGCTTAGGTAATGTCGAGTACGAAGGGTTTCGCATCGATCAAGGCGAAGGTCGAGAACGGTTCGTCGAGTACGCAGAGCTGCTACTTGAAGGTCTGGAACGCGGCTACATGGAGGGCGGTGAAACAATCGAGCAACCGCGACGCGACATCCGACCGCAGCCGCTAAAAACATTTCGTGGGCGTAGTTACGCCGCGGCCGTGTCCCCCGAATCGATGCCGATCATGGCGCGTCTCGGAGTCGGCCTATTAGTCATTCCGCAAAAGCCGTGGGAAGTCGTGCAGCAGGATTTCGCCATCTATCGCGATGTCTACGAGAAAGAAAACGGGTGCGAAGCGCCGCAGCCGGTATGCGGTGGTTTTTTCTTTGTTGATAAAGATGCCGGCCGTGCCGAAGAAATGGCCTACAAATGGATTGGCGACTACTACCATACGGCGATGAAGCACTACGAAATGGCCGGCGAAAAATTTGGCACGCAAAAAGGCTACGAGTTTTACAAAAACGTGGGAAAATATATTGAGCGACATGGGCTGGACGGTGCCGCAAAAGATTTTACCGAGCTCATGCCTTGGGGAACTCCCAAGCAAGTCCTCGAAAAAATCGCCTACATCCGTGAGATTATCGACATGAATCTACTCACGTGTAACTTGAGCTACGCCGGCATGCCGTTCGATGAAGCCGAACGCAACATGCGCTGCTTCGCCGAGCACGTCCTACCTGAGCTTAAGAAATGGGATACGACGCCAATTGCAACACCGGCCGATCTCAATCTGAAACTCGCATCGTAGTTTGAAACATTGTTACCAGTTACTAATCGGCCCGCGCGCAATGCCGATTAAATTAGATCTTTTGGATGAATTCTGGAAACCGAAAAATTCAATTTAAACCTGGTTGATAGCGCCGTGTCGAACTAGTTAGGAAACATCGAATCTAGTTTTCATCCGCGCGGCGCGTCTCATTTTCCACATAGCATCGTAACAGCGTGCATCGCCATCGATGTTAACGATGCTTTCGACTCGCCAGCGCGCGATCGAATTGCAAGACTGTGTAGAACCGCCTGTGCAATTTTAGCGCTCGATTTAGGATCGATGATATTCGGGTACGATCCATCCGCTTTTGCGCCAGCGAATTTATTCGCCAACAGTTCGTCTAGCTCGTCGACTAAGGCTTTTAAGTCGCGCTGGAATTCCGGATGCGTTAGCGCCTCGACCGGAGCCGTCGTAAATGCGAAGCAACCGCACGGCGGATTCGAAGAAAAATACTCTTGCAATGCGCCTTTGTAGAATCCTTGAAGAGCTTTCTGTAAATCGGGCTCGGCGACAACTTGTCGCCCAATTGCGTCGCGCAATCCCGTGATGAAATGATCCAAGGTTTCGCGATAGACCGCTTCTTTATCGCCAAATGCGTTATACAAACTGGGTCGATTCATGCCTGTGGCGGCGGCTAAATCATCTAGCGATGTTGCACTAAACCCTTTCGTTGAAAATATATGTAATGCGCCGTTTAATGCGGTTGCCCGATCATACTGGCGTGGCCGGCCGCG
>CAWLAW010000237.1:0-5508 GCA_963854885.1 Gammaproteobacteria bacterium
TGGTCATTTGGTCAGCGGTCACGTGGACGGCGTGGGCTCAATACTCGCGAGAAACGTACTGGAAGATTACGTGCAGTTTCGAATCGAAGCGCCGCCAGATTTGGCGAAATATATTGCAGCAAAAGGATCAATTGCGCTCGACGGAGTTAGTTTAACGGTAAACTCAATCGGACCAAACAATTTCGACCTAATGATCATCCCGCACACGTTAGAACGCACGACGATGGGTAGTTTGCAAGTCGGCGGGCTGGTAAATTTAGAAATCGATTTAGTTGCTCGCTATCTCGAACGCTTATTCAATCAAGGGGACGCGACCGAGTCAGCTGGGGTCTCGCTAAGTGATCTGCAACAAGCGGGCTTTGGCGAAAAATAATTGCTTTTTAGATGGAACAATTCGATTAACAAAACAATTGGTAGACGAAAGGCACATGGCACATGGCACTAAATTCAATTGAAGAAATCATCGACGATCTGCGCGATGGTCGCATGGTCATTATGATGGATGACGAAGATCGCGAAAACGAAGGCGATTTCGTCATTGCTGCGACGCACGCTACCGCAGACGACGTGAATTTCATGGCGAAGTACGGCCGTGGGCTTATTTGTCTGACGTTAACGGAAAATCGTTGTCGGCAACTGAATCTGCCGTTAATGGTTCAAGACACGTTGTACTCACATCAAACAAATTTCACGGTCTCGATTGAAGCGGCCGAAGGTGTTACCACTGGAATCTCAGCGGCCGACCGAGCACGAACTATTCAGGCCGCAGTTAAGTCCGACGCGAGCCCTCAAGATTTGACCCAGCCCGGGCATATTTTTCCGCTGATGGCTCAAAGCGGCGGCGTCCTCACGCGTGCCGGTCACACGGAAGCCGGCTGCGATCTGCCGCGACTCGCTGGATTGGTGCCGGCATCAGTGATCGTCGAGATACTTAAGGACGATGGGACAATGGCGCGGCGTCCGGATCTTGAAGTAATCGCAACAGAGCTCGGCCTCAAAATAGGTACGATAGCCGATCTCATTCGATTTCGAATCGAAAACGAGAAAACCGTTGCGCGCGTTGCCGAAGCTGTTCTAGCGACAGAATTCGGGGACTTTAGGCTCATCACATACCGCGATGATTTGCGCGGTGATATCCATTTTGCCATGGTGCGCGGTACTATCGATGCGGACAAACCGACGCTCGTGCGAGTGCACATTTCTAATCCGTTGGAAGATCTGACTGGCAGTATACGAGACGATGGGGGTTGGCCACTGCGCGATGCGCTGCGTCGCGTTGCCGACGCTGAATCTGGGGTGGTTGTTGTATTACGAAATCAGATTTCAGGCGATGAACTAATTCAACAAGTTCAACGTTATTCTGAGGATGCAACTGAGGAGGTTATTCCGGGGCACGATCAGCGAACTATGGGTGATTGGCGGCAGGTCGGGCTCGGTGCGCAGATATTGGCAGACACGGGGGTGAAGAAAATGCTTGTAATGAGTAATCCTCGAAAGTACCACGCCATCTCTGGATTTGGATTAGAAGTTGTCGAATACGTGAAATAGGAAGGCGGATACCGATGAGTGGAACAACAATAGAAGGCAAAATGTATCTCGAGCGGAGCGCAAAGATTGCGGTCGTTTGTGCGCGGTTCAACAGCTTAATCGTCGATCAACTCGAATCGGGTTGTATGGACACGCTGACCCGACTCGGCGTCCAAGCGAACGATATCTCTCTCATCAAGGTCCCCGGCGCGTTCGAGATGCCGGTCGTCATAAAGAAACTTGCGAGCGGCGGAACATACGACGCAATAATCGGGCTGGGAGCCGTGATACGCGGCGGCACACCTCATTTCGAGTACGTTGCGAGCGCCTGTACGCGGGGCTTATCAACGGCCGCAATGGACACCGGCGTGCCCATAATATTCGGCGTTTTGACCGTCGATTCGATTGAACAAGCGATTGAACGTGCAGGTACAAAAGCGGGTAATAAAGGAGCCGACGCCGCCGCTTCTGCAATAGAGATGGTTTCGCTGATGCGGCAACTGTAGTGCCGCAAAATGTTCAATCAAACCATGGGCGAATGCGGGCAAGGCGCTGTGCGGTACAAGCACTTTACCAATGGAGAGTAACGCAAACCTCGCCGGTTGATATTATCGGCGAATTTGTTGCCGATCGTGAACTCGTAAAAGTCGACATCGATTACTTCTCTCAACTTACCCGTCGAATCCCAGAAAATTATGATGAATTGCTCACTCACATCACGCCTGAACTAGACCGCGGTTGGGCGCGTATCGATACAGTCGAACAAGCCATCTTATTAATTGGCACCTACGAGCTTCAATTTTGTCCGGAAGTGCCTTGGCGGGTAGTTGTAAATGAAGCGGTAAACTTGTGTAAAATGTTCGGCGCGCAAGACGCGCACAAATATATAAATGGTGTCTTGGATAAAATTGCGCGAGCAATTCGAGCTATTGAAATCTCCAGCGCTAGTTCACTGGAACATTAAACGGCGTTCCGCGGCGCATCGCAAAAGCTAGATTTTTCCGCAATGTGCTACTGGGCCGACCCGAACTCCGATTGAAAACTTTGCGGGCCACCGCTGTTGGCGACAGGTCGGTCCGGCCTTCAGAATCGAAATATGGATGAATTCCAATTAATTGATCGCTATTTTCGCGAATTAGCGAACGACGAGACCAGTATTATTCTCGGCATTGGCGACGACGCGGCTATATTGGCCGTCCTCCCCGACGAGCAGCTACTTGTATCCACCGATACACATGTCGAGAACGTACATTTTCGTGCTGGCGCCGATGCCGATAAAATTAGCTACCGCGCATTTGCTTCTAGCGCCAGTGACATTGTTGCGATGGGCGGTCGAGCACGCTGGGCCAGTTTGGCGTTGACAATGCCGAGCGCGGATCATCGTTGGCTGAAAAAATTCACTAGCGGCGCAGCTCAGGCCTTGGGCGGCGCTGGTGCGACCCTCATCGGCGGGGATACCACGAGTGGTCCGCTAACAATAACCTGGAATATAATTGGCACAATTGCGCCGGGCGACGCGCTCCGACGCGACGGCGCGCGTGTCGGAGACAGTATTTTTGTCACCGGTTCAATTGGCGGAGCAGCCGGCGCGCTTGCCCACGGATTAATCGACAACGAACCGCAGGATGACGTTCACAAGCGCCTTGCCGATCGCTACTGGTACCCGCAACCACAGTACGATTTTGCGCCTGAGATTGTTGGGATCGCGTCAAGTTGCATCGATATTTCCGATGGCCTGATCGCCGACTTAGCGCATATTGTCCATGCCAGTGGCTGCGGCGCTGAGATTAATATGGATAACTTGCCATTTTCGCCGGGATTAATCCAACTCGTTGGCGCAACAGTCGCCAATACGCTAGCGGCATGCGGCGGAGACGACTACGAACTTTGCTTCACGGTGCCCGAGCAGCGCAAGTCGCTTATCGTCGAACTGGCATCGCGGAAGGAAGTCGCGGTAACTGAAATCGGCCGGATTACACGTGGCTCCGAGGTCAAAGTGCTTGATCGCAACGGTGCGGTCGTCGCGATCGATAAACAAGGCTACAAGCACTTCGAATAGTGCAGGTCGCTTCGTTCTCGATCGGTCTAGCGTCTATAGTTCGACGTTTCCAACGGACTTAAGCCGTGTAATTTCCGCTGGACCATATGGCACTAACTCAATAAAAGGTGGAAACCTACTCGATTCCAATCCGTTCGCGCGAACCGAGGTCACGCAGATTTTCAAGTGCACAAAACCGAATGCGTCGAGACTCGCAGCTAAGTCGACTAAGGCTCGATATTGCGGGTAATTATCCGTCGCGAAATAAGCGACATCAGGTCCGTGCAAAACCATGGCGATTTGAAGGCCAACGCGTAGTTCCGGCGAGAGATTGTCGTAAACGTCTTTCGCTCTATTGAGTAACGCTGTGACTTCGGTCGCCGAATGGCCGTAAATGTCGAATAAGTACTGCGTCGTGACCTCCGCGTTGCCCGTCACGATAACGCTTACCGGCTCTGATAATTTAGATTGGCTCTCGACGAGATCTGGCGTTATAGATGGTTCGGGTTGCTTCGTCGAGATTAAGATCGCGATACCGGCGACTACGGTTAACGCGAACACCCAATATTTCACTGTGGCCTACTCTCTAGTCAAAATGTCTGTCCTAGAGCTAAATTTTCTAAGTACTTAAAGCGCGAGTTCCTCGTTCTCTGCAAACTGCAAGATGAATACAGTCGTGCGTTACACAAGCTTGAACTTTGACGACCCGAGCGTATGATTTATCTCAAGCGCACGTAGTGTAAACCGTAGATGCGATGTACAAAAGTAACCGCGTTGATGATTAATAGTATTCAGTGATCGGGCAGCAAACGGGTCGACGGCAGTTACGCGGTGAAAAGACCATGACGCACAGGTGGCTAAATGTGTGATGATAATCGGTCGATTTTAGTTCCTCGGTGGCCCATAGGATGAAGCATTGAAGCGAATAATCGCAATAGGCGTAATTATCATCAGTCACTGGGCGATGGGCGTCGCGGCAGCGGAGTCGTCAATAGACATTTGGACGACTCTTTTGAAACCCAAGTATTTTCCTGATGCTATTCTCATTGAAGGCAGTGGCGTGATTGAGTTGACGTCACCATACCGTGCAGAAGATGCCGCAGTAACGCCAGTTTCTGTCCGCGCGAGTTTCCCCCAATCTACGGGTCGATTCGTTAAGACAATCTATATGTTCGTGGAAGGTAACCCACAACCGTTAGCGGGTATTTTCCACCTAACTAAAGAAATGGGTCGGGCTGATTTAGCCATGCGAGTACGCGTCGACAAGTACACGAATGTCCGCGCAATTGCGGTATTGAACAACGGCGAGCATCATATGGTGACGAATTTTGTGAAGGCGAGCGGCGGATGTTCCGCGCCCCTATCAGCAGATTATTCCACCGCGATGCAATCCATCGGCGGAATGAAATTTAAGATTATCGGCGACCGGAATGCCGATGAAACGGCGGTCGCACAGTTCATGCTAAGCCACCCGAATGTAACCGGCATGCAGAAAGATCAAAAAACCCAATTAATTCGGCCTGCTCATTACGTTGAGTCTGTCGAGATTTTTTTCAACGATACGCATGTTATGACCGCCCAAACCGGTTTTTCAATCAGCGCCGATCCTAGCTTTAGATTCTTCTTTAAACCTGTAAAGGGTGGCAAAATTCGCGCAATAGCCAGTGACTCGAAAGGGAACTCTTGGACTCAGACGTTCGACGTTGAAGCGGGTCGAAGCCTTTAGAGGTTTTCGTGTTCCAGTTCTTCTTCGACCACTCACATTACCAAATTTATTTCAAAGGCGATTAAATGATGTCTATCGCAAGCGAATCAGTATCGACGTTTTCACCAGGAGCGGCGATTTGAATTCAGAACGTAAGGCAGCGGTGGCAACGACCCTGATTGATAACGATCGAGTCATAGTTACGGAATGGCGATTTGCGCCGGGCGCGGAAACTGGA
>CAWLAW010000238.1:0-5492 GCA_963854885.1 Gammaproteobacteria bacterium
TCCTCGTGGTTTTTTATCACCGAACGGCGATCGTAAATATAGTTGACCAACATTCCGTACGATTGCGCAATGCGTTGTTCGGATAAATCGCCTAACCAGTTAATTCGTTCGATTCGAGCCCCGTTGCTCAGATGGAACTTCGCCACCGGGTCGAGTGCCTCACCATCAGATTTTTCATCAACTAAATAGCGCGCACAAACTCTTTCCATTAACGGCTTTAACGCACCGGTCAAATCTTCGTCGCGATACCAATTCGGTGTCTCGAGTTCCGCGAGCAAAATGTAATCCTCGGGCTTTAACCAATCTGCGCTGCGCGCCAATCGGATCGGCTCCAACCAGGCGCGAAACCCAGGTATCGGGGATAGCGTGGCGTAGTGACGCAGACTACGGATTTCCTCCGCGAGTTCGTCGGCAACTTGCTTGATCAGGAAATTACCAAAAGAAATTCCGCGCAAACCTGCTTGGCAATTGTTAATCGAATAGAAAATAGCCGTATCTGGTGCAAATCGCTCTTGCTCATCGGTCTTGAGGTAAGCGTCGTTTAGTACATCGCTGATATTACTCACCAAGCCATTGGTTAATGCCACTTCCACGAAAATCAATGGTTCGTCAGGTAATTGCGGGTGAAAAAAAGCGAAACACCGCCGGTCGTCCGCGAGGCGCCGTTGTAAGTCTTGCCAGTCGCGAATTTCGTGGACCGATTCGTAGTGGATAAGTTTTTCTAGGATAAATGCTGGTGTGTTCCAACTGATTCTCTGTAATTCTAGAAATCCTCGGTTAAACCATGAGGCGAGTAAATGTTGAAAATCGTGGTCAACCGACTTCAGCGCGGAATCTTCGCGGATAAATCTCAATAGATCCGCGCGCATTGCGATTAACGCAGACGTGCCTTGCGGTGCCCAATTCAAGATTCTAATCAAATCTTGGCGCTGCGATTCGACAGCGTTGAGTAAGGAGACGTAGTTTTTCGAATCCGCGGAAGCCATGTACATTCTAATCGCTTCATTTAATTCAACCTCGACCGGACCTAAGCCGGACAGTAAAAACTGAAAAAACTCTTGCTTTGCCTGGTCATCGGCCAGCCCGTATATCACTAATATTTCATGGGCCAATTTAATTGCCGACGCTTCGCCCTTTATACGTAATAACGACTTTACGACGGTCGTTATTTCTCTGCGACGACGGGATCGCAAGCGTAATATTTGATTCAAAAAGCTCATACACTGATCACGGCTAGAACGAGGGAAACAAGTTTTAACGAACCTTAATCGTTTCCCATTTAACTATAATCGTTGAGCCCGTACGAGCGGCATGGAATGAGCCGGCACACAGCAACGATTGACGAATGTCGACATTGAACATGACGCGAGCCAAGACGAATGACACTGCGGCGACCGATGCTATTGATTGGCGTGATAGATAACTGCGGCTGACAATTAGCTCGAAATTCAGAGAAGCCGTTTGCGACCTAGCGGGTCTAGGCCGAGGCGCACGAACAATTATCGTGCTTAACGCTCTCCGGCATTCAACAATGGTTGCTTGTTGCACCCCGGGTTACGTTGAACGACAAGCGATTCACAGGCGGAAAACTCCGCTGCGTCGACGGCATAAAGATCGGCGCACAATTCAAATCCGCCAGTCGAACGATAGTAGCAAGCTTGGTCCGCGCTAACCTGATTACTCGATGTTGCTTGTTGGCGGAGTAAACTTAACTCCTGTTCATGGCGGCGGCGCGCGAGGCTGTCACTAAATTTCTGGTTGCGTAGGTCGCGACGAATTCTTGAAATTTCCAGTTCCACGTGCGGCCGAGAAGAGTAAGAATAATTGCGGTACGAAGGTCCGTACGCTGGGGAATACCGATCGTAGGCGCTGCAGGTCCACGGCAATCCAACAGATAGCGCAACAATAGTCATTAAGCCTTTCACGTGAGTACCCTCTTTCGACCACCTCGAACAGCAACCCTAACGCTAGCGGGTTTTAGTTACTAGGGAATACTCGGCAGCTTGGTATAATTTTCCGGACAAACAAGCCCGGAGTTAAGCTAGTTACCTTGACCAACGCAACCCGTTTTTTCCGTATTCACACTAATCGGCACGGCCGGCAGCTGTCTCAGTAACGAACTGCGCACCTTTTTCTGCAATCATTACGGTTGGAGCGTTCGTATTTCCTGATGTAATGCGCGGCATAATGGATGCATCGATAACGCGCAGGTTGCTGATGCCGTGAACGCGCAACCTGTCGTCGACGACTGCCGCTTGATCGCTGCCCATTTTGCACGTGCCAACGGGATGAAAAATCGTCGTCCCTAACTCACGGGCGGCGTCACGGAGCTGCTCATCTGACTCTAATTCGATCCCGGGCAACCATTCCCTGGGCTCGAACGCCGCGAGTGCCGGCGCCGCCATGATCTCCCGCGTCATCCGGAGTCCCGCGACCGCAACGTCTCGATCGGTTTCACTCGACAGATAATTCAGCGTAATCGCCGGTGCGATGGTCGTATCGCGGGATCGAATACGCACGTGGCCTCGACTACTTGGGCGCAAATTGCACACCGATGGTGTGATAGCGTCGAAGCTGTGCAAGGGATCACCAAATTTATCCAACGACAAGGGTTGAACGTGCCATTCGATATTCGCCGACTCCTGGCTCGGATCGCTGCGGGAAAATGCCCCGAGCTGCGAAGGCGGCATAGTTAACGGTCCGGTTTTCTTAAACATATATTCAAGCGCCATCGACGCTTTAGAAAAGAAAGAATTCGCGCGACGATTTAGCGTAACCGTGTTACTGACCTTATAAATTGTGCGAATTTGTAAATGATCTTGGAGATTCTCACCGACCCCGGAAAGCTCGTGCGCGACGGAAATACCTGCGCCTCGTAAAACTTCGCCGGGCCCGATCCCAGATGCCTGTAAGAGCTGCGGCGAACCGATCGAACCAGCCGCCAATAGAACTTCTGCGCGTGCCTTGACGATTTGGCGGTCTTCACCCTTAACGCTCAGTTCGATCCCGCACGCCCGTTTTACACCCTCGACATGTTTTAGCATCACTCGGTGAACATGAGCGTCTGTCATGACGCGTAGATTTGGACGTGCGGCCACTGGTCGCAAGAACGCCTTTGTTGCGCTCCAGCGAACGCCGCGTTTTTGGTTCATTTGAAAATAGGCGTTGCCGAAATTGTCCCCTCGATTGAATTCTTCGATCTTCGGGATCCCAGATTCGGCGGCGGCCTCGCGCCACGCATCGAGTATCTCCCAATTCACGCGGCGCTCTTCGACCCGCAGTTCGCCGCCGACCCCATGAATCTCGTCCGCGCCATGCTGGTAATCTTCGGAACGTTTAAATACCGGCAGAACATCTTGCCAAGACCAGCCGCGATTGCCGAGTGCGGCCCAGTGATCGTAGTCGCTCGATTGGCCGCGCATGTAAATCATTGCATTTATAGAGGAACACCCGCCGAGGACTTTGCCTCGAGCGTACCCAATACTGCGTCCGCCAAGCCCCGGGTCCGGCTCGGTCGTGTAACACCAGTCGGTGCGTGGATTGCCAATAGTGAATAGGTATCCGACCGGAATATCGATCCAGAAGTAATCGTCTTTTCCACCCGCCTCAACGAGCAACACGCTAACATTCGGATCGGCACTTAGGCGGTTGGCTAGAACGCAGCCCGCGGTACCGGCACCGACAATAATGTAGTCGTAGGTCATGGATTTAGATCCCTAGTCCGCACCCTTACCTGGAGCGAATCGCGAATTTTTCTTATGATTGATCCCCAGCACGAATTCTACCCCTAGTGGCGCGCTTGCGACGTCATGAATAATTGACTCGATGAAGTGATGAGACAGTGCAACTGTCGCTAGCTTCGTTTTCGGAGAAACCATGGCAACACAGACACAGCTAATCGAAACCTTTTATGCAGACTATCTATCCGCCTTTCACTCCTTGGACGCTCGAGCAGTGGTCTCGTTCTATATGCCACCGTGTTTGTTTGTCAGCGATAAAGGTACCGTGCTAATGCTCGACAGCGCCGCAGTCGAATCGTTTTTTTCGAATGTCATGGCGGACCTTAAACCTAAAAATTACCATCACTCGGAAGTTCAAGATCTCCACGTCGAAACACTCAGCGGGCATCTGGCGCTTGTCAGGGGTCTCGCCGTGCGCTATACAAAAGACGGTGTCGTGCTAGAGTGCCTGCGCGCCGTATACACGTTGCGCAAAGTTGCACAGGCTTGGAAATTTATAACCGCTGTCGCATATCCGGCCAACGATCAACTCGACTAAACCAACCGCTAGAGATTCCCCGTGCAGAGTAAATATCAGCGAGAATATCGGCGTTGGTATTTAGGGGCAAAACGCGTCTATCATTATTTTGTCTAACCCTTGGTCGGATCTCGGCGCTAGACGTGAGGTCGCGGATATCGGGTCCACACACTTAGGCGAGTGGGTGTTCGAATACACAACACGCACCGAGCATGCAGACTGGCTACTCTCTGGAGGTATTTACTATGCAATATTGGGAAATCGAGCAGCGTGCGGGTATTTTTATCGCCGGGTACAAAAACCCTCCGACCAACTATCTCATCGCGCCGGCGATGGTAGAACTAGAAGAATTAATTTCCTGCTGGCGCGAGCCAGATGTGGACGTGGTTGTCCTAACGGGCGCAGTCGAGAATCGTTATATCACTCATTACAGCGTCGAAGAACTCGTCGAAATGGGTAACGACCCCGCTGCGCTACGTCGATCGGCGCATAGCATGATTTATGGTTATCACACGCTGCTTCGCTCGTTGGCATACTTAGATAAGCCGATTGTCGTTGCAATGACCGGCGATACCATGGGCGCCGGCCTAGAGCTTTCTCTTAATTGCGACATTCGGATCGCGCAGAGCGGCGACTTTCGAATTGGCTTCCCCGAAGTCGCGCTCGGGATCTTGACTGGCACGGGTTCTCAATTACTAGCGCGCATTATCGGCCAAGGCCGCGCAATGGACTTCATGCTTCGATCGCGTACCGTGACCCCACAAGGCGCGTTAGAACTTGGCATCGTTACCGAAATCGCCGATGACGCGCGTGCGCGCGCCATCGAGATAGCGGAAGGACTATTACGTCAATCAGCGGTGTCAGTCACCGCCGCAAAACGATCAATCGTGCGCGGCGCGAATTTGCCGATCGAAGAAGGGCTAAGAATCGAAGCCGAGCAATGGCTGAATACGATTGTAACCGACGAAGCTATGGCATTAATGCGTGATTATGTAAGCCAGCCGTTTGAACAGCGTCGCGCGTGGGTCGAGTCCCACGGTATTCCGCCGGTCCCAGGAAAAGCGACAGGTGCGTGAAGTACTCGGTGCAGAGTTGAGTACTTTTACGCGCGATGATTATGGCGTCAGAACCTAGGGTTTAAGGGCACGCTAGTCGAAATATGAGCCAGACACGCAACCTCGTCCTCGGGGGTACAGCTTTTATCGGGCGGCGCCTCGTGCAGAAACTACTCAGCG
>CAWLAW010000239.1:0-5488 GCA_963854885.1 Gammaproteobacteria bacterium
ATCAGCGAGCGCGCTCCCATCGATGCCAGAGGCACGCACTCGAGCGTTTCGTTGCGGACTATTAAGCGGGTGAGCGGCAACCGTACCCTTACGCATTAGTAGTGCGTAGGGGCGAGCATGCTGCGCAAAATAATCTGTCGTGCGTTTTAGTGCTGCGTCGATATCCTGAATGTCGTCTGGAAAGTATTCCCAAGGGATGCCCATTGTGTCGAACAATTTGCCGGTAATTTCACCCATTAATTCGTGTTGCGGCTCGTCGCTCAACCCTGGCGCGCCACGGTGGGTGCAGATCACAAGTAGCGGAATGCGGAATGTATAGGCAAGTGATGTAAGGGGGCTGACCGCATTTCCGAGGCCAGAGTTTTGCATCATCGCGACACCGCCGCGCCCGCCGATCACCGCGCCTGCGGCAGCAGCGACTGCGTCACCTTCGTTAGCAGCAGAGACATAAGTGAGGCGTTCGTCGCCAATAACATAGTTAATAAACGGAGTGAGAAACGAGCAAGGAACGCCTGCATACCAATCTAAACCAACGTCACGGGCGCGATCGACAAATTCGTTCGCATTGATCATATTAAGCCGCCGTTCAAGAATCGTGTTCCGCGGTGAAGTTGCCAGCAAGTTCTAAATCGGCCAACGAATTAACATCTAACCAGTGGCCATGGATGTACCAAACGCGAACGTCGCGGTCCGTGCTAATTAAATAGTTAAGCAATTCTGGGATCCCAAGTTCGTCGAAATCGTCACGCTTCTTTAGTTCGGCGATGGCATCGATTAGCCACTCTCGCCCTATTCCTTTGACTCGGATCATGCCGATCCAGCGTCCGCTCGGATGGGACCCGGGATGCGAATCTTGCGCGCCAATGTGGCGTAAGCTCACCGCTTGTCCCCACATCGATCGGTCATCTGGCTCGCTGCAAAATGCGTAATCCGCGTTGCCCGCTAAGGTGCCAACGTCCTCGATTGCCGAGTCCACTACGACACTAAGGGGCTCTTCGTTTTCAGCAAGGTCGCGCAAGATATAACTGCGAAATAGTAAATCTCCGTACAGGATCACCATGTCGTCGGTAAACGTCGACAACGCACAGCTAAGCGATAATAGTTCGCCGGAGGAGGCGTAATTTTCATTAACTATTACGTTTATTCCGCTCACGTCGATACTATCGGCCTTGTATCCGGCCACGACTGTGATGTCATCGATGCCGCGTTTTTTGCACTTGTCGACTAGTCTGCGCAACAGCGGGATCCCGCCGACTGGGATCATCGCTTTAGGACGTTCATCGGTAAGTTCTGCGAGTTCGTCGCCGCGTGCGGCGGCTAAGATCACTGCTTTCGTGTCAGGCTGGTAGCTTGAAAAATAGCGTCGTTCGGCTTCCGCAAGTTCGTTCGCGCCTTGTAAACGAAAAATTTCATCGACGCTTGCTACGTTATCCTCGATTTCGATTAAACCCTCAGTTTCCAGGATCCGCGCGGCCGTCTTTTGCATCGATTGAACGCTCGCCCTAATCATATGGTTGGCCCAAATAACTAAGCTAATGTCTACTTTGCGAAATACCTCTACCGGGGTACTGTAATATTTTGTCGGAACGATAATGAGCGGCGCTCTATTCGACCACTCGGTGGCGAATTCGACAATTTGATCCGGTCGAGATAATTTGCTGTGGATCAATATCGCGTCCGCACCTGCAAGACGATACGCTTCTGCACGGCGCAGGGCCTCTTGCATACTCCACCCGGCAATCAGCGCTTCGACTCGCGCCACGATGCAGAAATCGTCGTTCGACTGACTATCTTTGCCGGCCGCGATTTTGCCGCAAAATTCATCCGCGTCAGCTAAGGGTTGTCGGTCCCCGCCAATGAAGCTATTTGTTTTCGGAAAAACTTTGTCTTCAATGCACACCCCAGCAATGTCGCGCTGCTCGAGTTTGCGCACAAGACGCCGCATATTGTTGAAATTACCGTAGCCAGTGTCGCCATCTAAGAGAATTGGAATCGAAGAGATGTCGGACATGAACTCAAGCATGTCGACGACTTGGGTCCAACTCGCTTCGTTATTGTCGCGTACCCCGAACTGGGCGGAAAGCGCTAATCCGCTCGCCCAAATCCCGCGAAATCCTGCTTCCTCGGCGATGCGCGCGCTGATGCCGTTGTGCGCCTCAAGGATAAATTCGAGTTGCGTCGAGGTGATCAACGTTCGAAGCATTTTCTGCTTTGAAGGTTGTGCTGATTTGTTACCGTTGTTAGTCATCGATTTGAGCCAATACTATTTCGCGCGCGCGGGTTATGTCTTCGGGAAAATCAATTTCGACCCACGGTAAACCAGTGACATCTTCGACGACGAATTCCAGCGGGTCGCGTAATGCAATTTCACGTATGGCTTCTTCGTAGGGCTCTTCTTGCCGATCTTCGGCGATAAAACCGTCGACGGCATCGGCGAGGCGACTGGCCATCTGCGCGGTGAAAGAGAAAAACCCCACCGACTCGCCAGAATCAGTATACGCCAATCCAGGGCGTAACTGTTTGCGGAATTCGACGATGCGATTTTCGTTCAGGCAAATTTTTACGGGTTCCTCACCAGGTTCATAATCTCGGTCGCACAAAAATCGGTTCATCGTGGGTTGGCGAAATAAAACGCTCATTAGTTCGCGAGAGTAAAGGACATCGGCATCCATCAAGACGATGTCCTTTCCAGAACGCAATATTTCACGCGCAGACCAAAGACTGACGATGCTGCCTTGTCGATATTGTGTATTAACGATCGTATTCACATTCCGATAATTGGTCTTGCGAATCGCCGCCTCAATCAGTGCCCGTCGGTAACCAACGCATAGAGTCACGCCCGTAACGTTGTTGGAAAATAAGTTCGATATGTGGCGTTCGAGCAGCGTTTTGTCGCCAAACTCGAGGAGGCATTTGGGGTTGTCTCCAAACTCGCCCAAGCGCCGACCAACGCCAGCGGCTAGAATTATTGCGTGCATAGTGTTGGTAAAACCTCGTCTCAGCGCAAAGGGAACTACGTTTCCGAATGAGCTGGATTACAGATCCCTAGGTGCGTTTTTTTGCGCCGCTAAATACCTGGCGAAACCCAAAATAGGCGATCGAATCTTTCATGTTGGAAACGAAGCGTAAAAATGGGTGCATTCGAGTATTCGTCAAATACTCCAATGTCAGTGCGACCCGATGTTCATTGTTGGCAAGTGGTGTGATGCAATGACGGAGCTTGTCGCCGTTGAACATAACGAGCATACCAGGCTCTAGCTCAATACTGTGTTTTTCGATCTCGCGTTGGTTGTTCTTCGTGTGCAACTGGTATTCGAGTTTACAGCTCGGCGCGTTAACTAATCCTAGCAGTACCGTATATCGCGCGCCTTGGTAATACGACGTGTCGTAATGGTAGCCGATGTGATCGCCGGGCTCAGTATAAAAATACAATGCGTAAGTATGCGGATCGTCATCCGGGCAAACGCTGAGGTCGCGTGCAGACAACCGTTCAAAGAATTCCAATAACGCGCCGGAGCGATACAATTCGCCGAATTCTGGTGCCGCGACATCAAGGTCGTAGCGACTTACGCTACCGCCTTTCTTGTGTTTCGGAATGTAATTTCGATGCACCCTTTTTGTTGCTTGCGGGAGCAAATTAAGTAGCGACTCGAGGATTTCCCGAGGTAGAAAATCGGGCACGCAGACGAACTCGTCTTGTGCGAGAAAGTCGCCCTTGAGCTGGTTTAAATCGAGTTTGGCGAGGCGCGCTTCAAGCGCTGTTTTGAGGTTATCGGTCATCGGGAAAACGAAAAAATATCACTCTAAATCTGCCACGGCAGGGTACCTTGACGGGGCCATGCGATCAATAATCTAGTGGTGGTGTTTTGCTCGCTATGAGACCATTGAGTGCCTTCACTACTACCATTTTACGCCTCGCGATCCGAACCAGGCCATGCGTTACCTCAAACTGATTTTTCTCTTTTTCGGCATTGTCTTGCTTTGGTGGGTCCTCGAGCAGGCTGACTTGGCTGAAATTTGGCAACAAATTGGTGCAATAAGTGGCGTTGGGATAATCAGCGTGTTCGTTGTCTATTCGCTGTATTTCGCTGCAGATGTGATCAGTTGGCAGGTGACGATGGACAGCGTCGAGATGACTTGCAGGTGGGCAGCTCGGTTATTCGTCGTACGCATGATCGGCGAAGCGTATAACAACATCACGCCGATGGCATCAATGGGCGGCGAGCCGATTAAAGCATGGTTGCTCAAAACTAATTACGCTATTCCATTGAGAGAGTCCGGCGCCTCGCTAGTATTGGCGAAGACGGCGAGCATGTTTTCCCTGGTTATCTTCGCCGGGGTTGGGGTTGCCTTTGCCTTTGGTCATCAACAATTTAGTGAGACGCATCACTTAATGGCCGTGCTCGGATTTTCATGGTTGTTGTTTAACGTCGTCGTATTTTATTTGATGCAACATCTCAAGCTGTCGACGTTTGCTGCGACGAAACTTGGGCAGACGCGCCTGGGTAAGCGCCTGGGTCGATTGATTGCTGGCATGCACGGGCTCGATGAGCAGCTCGCTCGATTCTATTCCGAGCGTCGCTTGCATCTTGCGTTATCGATGTTGTATGCCATGGCAAACTGGCTACTTGGGGTCGCCGAACTGTACTTGATACTGAGTTTAATCGGACATCCGGTGAGTTGGACGGAAGCCTGGTTAATTGAGGCAGTGGTGCAAATGATCCGCACGGCTGCGTTTTTCATTCCCGCAGGGATCGGGGCTCAAGAAGGTGCTTTAATGCTGACATGCGGTGTCATTACGGGCTCTCCCAACGTTGGTATTTCGGCCGCGCTCGTGCGGCGCTTTCGAGAGCTGATTTGGATCGCCGTGAGTCTCTTGTTGACGTCGGTCTATCCGGTCGATGTCAAATTAGCCACCGAGACTGCAGCATCAGACGACGATTAAACCGTCGAATACCGTGATCGGCAACACGATCCTTCTAACCGTTCTCTTCAAACCAACTGATTGCATCGCTGAGTGCATTACGCGCCGGTCGGAACGTGTAGCCAAGTTCATCGATTGCCCGAGAGGAGTCGAAGAACATTTTTTTCTTGGCCATTTTAAGACCGTCGACAGTCGCCTGCGGTTCCGCGCCGTTAGTAATCCAAGCCCATGCCTCGGCGGCGTAGGCAATTGGATAAACCAGTCGCCGGGGTAACCGAATTGTCGGGGCCGAGCGGCCGCACATCTCAGCGATCGTGCCTAAAATTTCTTCTAAGCTGAGGTTTTCACCGCCGAGTACGTAACGTCGGCCAACTGTTCCCCGCTCCAAAGCCACAATATGTCCCGCCGCGACGTCATCGACGTGTGCGATGTTTAACCCCGTATCGACGAAAGCCGGGATCCGGCCAGCCGCCGCATCACGCACGACTCGACCGGTTGGGGTGGGCTTAATATCGCGTGGCCCAACCGGGGTGGATGGGTTGACAATAATTGCCGGTAGTTGCC
>CAWLAW010000240.1:0-5469 GCA_963854885.1 Gammaproteobacteria bacterium
TTTCAAAATGATCGTCTACGCGGAATGCCTCAACTCCGGAGAGTATCGCCTCATGAATTGCGGCCCTAGCGTCTTCGGTCTGTGCTTCTAGAATCGATTTAGTGCGTACCGTCGCCTTATAGATTACATCCACCGCATCTTGGGCTTGCTCGCCGCGCCAAACGACAGGGATGGTGTCGATCTCGTAGCGCGAGAAACCAGCGGCTGTTAAAGCGGCTTCGATCTCGTCGGGATCGGCGAATCGATAAAAGGGTGGTGCCACGGGCAGATCGAGATCGAGATTGCCATGGGTCTGAATGGCGCCCATTAGAAAACCGAAAAATTCCCCGCCATTCTCTGGGGTACACCACACTGTGTAGGTATAGCGACCACCGTTGCGTAGCACCCGAAAGGCTTCTTCAATTGCGCGATCTGGGTTTTGTAAATGGAGTAAACCGAACGCACAAATTACGCCGTCAAATTGCTGATTTTCGAATCTTAGATTTTCAGCGTCACCTTCCGAAAATTTAACCGACGGATAGTGCGATTGCGCAAGATCGACCATTGTCTTAGCGAAGTCCACGCCGTGCACATCTGCGCCTAAACCCGCCGCCTCGCCACTTAAGTGGCCTGGGCCGGATGCTACTTCGAGTAGCGCTAGATCCCGAACGTCGCCGAAACTTGCGAGGATTGGTCCGATCGCTTGACGCGTAACGGGCGCGATTACCTCGTACGACGAAGCGCGTTCCAACCAGCCGGCGTGCTCTAGATCTCTGAACGTATTAATACTCAATTCGAATTCCTCAAGCGAATGCTTCCTAGCAGCTAATCAAGGTCCGCGGAGCACTCAATACATTGATCCACAAATGCCTTGGTCACATCTAACGATGTCGCAATTTCCGCGAGTAAGGTTCGTTCGGGCTCCGTAACGTACCCGTCTGCGCGTGCAATAAGGCATAGATCGTGAAGGACCTGAATTCTTTGCGATGGACTTGTCACTGCAAGTGTTTGGCTAATCCGTTCTGGAAGTTCGGCAGCGAGCCGCGCTATATCGAGCTTATCGTTGAAACTCCCATCGCCAAAATATTTTTCGAACACGGCAATCTCGGCGTCACTGATACCATTGCTCGCGTTCGCGACCGTCAGCGCGGCAGCAAAAAACAAACGTCGCATGGTCTCGGCAGTATCGGTTTTACCTTCTAGGTAATTGGGTTCCATTAACGCCATCACGCGTTGCACGCTAACTTCTAAACTGTCTTTCGATGTGCCGTTGGGCCTCGCCAATTCCGACTGATCGAACAACGCAAGCGCCTTAACCCGCAATGGGCTGAAAGGGTGGGTGGAAAACCAATCGCCGGTTGGCGCACCTTGGCCGGGTTCAGCATCGACGAGCTGCATGTCATCGACTTGTTTCACGAAATCATCAAAATTAAACGCGATTACGTCATCACTTAAGCCCGAAGTTAGCCGAAATAGCGCGCGGCCAACGGCTTTCAAATCTTGGGCGCAGTGCGCGCCCGCACGATCGGCAGATATTTCGGCATAGCGTGACCACGTGAATAGCTCTAGCGCCAGCTTCGGATTAGGTCTGGACTTTCCGCGCAGTATGTAGCCGATTGGAATGTCGTGGTGTTGGTATAAATGGTGGCCTAGTTCATGACCAATCACGAATCGCAGCTCTCCGTCCTTAAACGCCTCCAGTAGGCTTGAAGCGAGCATAATAAATAGACGACCTTCCTCAGGTTTAACGCACGCGGCATTAAATTGTGGGCTCGCGTAAACGTAAAGTTCTATGGGGATATCGAGTTGGAGTTTTTCGGCGCAATCATCAAGCATCTTGTAGACGTCCGGCGCCATTGTGCGGGTGAGTCGTACCGAGGTCGCAAGCAGGTTTCGTCGGATACCGGTTGGCCCTTCTTCCGCGACCTTTTCTAAATGTTCGTTGACTCGAATTACGTCTGGTTCTTGCAACAAGGAATCGAATAAAGCTTGATCGTTTTGGCAGCGTAACGCTGTCGCGTCAATTGACGTCATAATTCAGGTCTCGATTTAGGGTCTTAAATTTCGTCGCTACAGTACCGTAAAGCGCCGCTTAGCGCATGATCGATTCACTGCGCCAAGATGTCCAAAACCGAACGATTCCGTCGGCGAGTCTTGTGCCAGCTTTGCTTAGGCGAACTTGGAAACAAATTTCGCATAGCGATCTAGAAATGGCAGGACGATATCGCTCTCCGCGACGGGCGCGAATATCACAACCCGTTGAACTCCAGCGTCGCGCAGTTCGGCTAGTTTCGCTTCATCGGGATCGATCCCTGGGGTCGTCCAAATCGACAAATCGAGACTCGTCGGATCGCGGCCTTGTTCTGCCATGAGTCTGCGGACATCGGCGACCGCTGCCGGGATGTCGTCGACTACGGCGTCGAGTGGCATCCAGCCGTCGCAATATCGAGCAACCCGTTTGCGGCCGTGCTCGCTGTAAAATCCTGCGAGGATTGGGGGATGCGGATCTTGTAGCGGCTTGGGGTACGACCAGACCCGATCGAACGACACATATTTCCCTTCATAACTGGCTTCATCTTGCGTCCAAAGTGCCTTTAAGGCTTCAACCTTTTCGCGCAGAACGCGAAAACGGTGCTCGAACGGCGTTCCGTGGTTCTCCATTTCTTCCTTATTCCAGCCACCGCCAATACCGAATAAGACGCGACCGCCAGACAAAATATCCAAGGTGGCTATCTCTTTCGCAAGCGTAATAACGTCGCGTTCGATGACGAGACATACGCCGGTACCGAGTTTGAGCTTTTCCGTAGCGGCCGCTGCCGCACCGAGAGAGACCAAAGGATCCATCATATGAATGTATTCTTTAGGCAGTTCTCCGCCTAACGGGTAAGGCGTCGCACGACTTGCCGGTATGTGAGTGTGTTCTCCGAACCAAACCGACTCAAAACCCCTTTCTTCAAGGGCTTTGGCAAATGGAACTGGGTGCATCACAAAATCGTCGTTGTAACTAAAAACTCCGATATCCATGTAAATCTCCGATTGCGGGCGATAACGTCGGAGAATGACACGGACATTATCGACCAAGCAATGGCTTCATTTAGGTGTGACGATTTGATCCCAATAGAATTACGGAACGTAACGCGCGAAAACTTGTATACAAAATAGATGCTTTCGATACTTAAATATTTGGCAGTATTTAAGCAGCTCCACATTGCCTGTCGAACGCGTTGCTAAACACGTAGGTTATTGGAAGCGAGGCATTACTTTATCGGCGAATAATTCGAGCGACGCGTTGACCTTCGCTGGCTCTGAAATGCCTTGTGGAATTAACAGAAACATTTCGTTGATTGGTACGCTTGCCGACGCTTCTTCGATTCGTCGCGTTAGCGTATCCGGTGATCCAATCAATCGCTCCACACCGCCTTGACCAAATGCAGTCGGCCACAGCTTCCAGAACCATTCCATGTCTTCAGCCCAGGCCTGCGCCTTGGCATCGGTCTCGGCACAAATCATCAACCCACCCCAGGCAGCTTCATCGCCAGGTTTGACGGTATGCCCATGAACGCCTTCGGCTTCCTCGCGATACCCATCCCAAATCACCTTGCAAAGATCCATATTTGGAGCAAGCACGATTGGTTTGCCCCTGTATTTAGCCCAGAATTTTGCGGTACGCACTGACGCAGAAAAACCGGCATACAGGCGCGGATGGGGTTGCTGCATCGGCCGTGGTGCGATACCGATTTCCGATATTTTCATATCCGCCGAAACGCCTTTGCCGTATTGATGGTAAACCGGATGGTCGTGCGGATTGACCATCCCAGCGGCAGGAAACTGCCAGAACTTGCCATTATAAGAAAATGTGTCAGTGGTAAGTGCTTTGACAACGATATCTACGTACTCGGCGAAGTACTCACGGTTCGTCATATCTTCTTGCGAGTCCTTATTCCAAGGACCAACGGCCGCCAGTTGCTCTTGGATTTTGAAGTTTTCGACCCAACGATATTGATAACCGCGCACTAGACCGACGCTAAAGCGTCCGTCGAGCATATTATCCATCGTAGCAATGGCCTCGGCTGTGCGCAGTGGGTTGTGGGCTGTCGATACAAAGCCGCACGTGATGACTTTGAGACGTTTGCTGTGCATGCCGATCCACATACCCATTAACGTCGGATCGTTACTCGCCTCGAATCCTTCAATTTGCAAATGGTGTTCGGGGTGCCCAAATCCTGCGTATCCCAGCGCATCTGCGGCTTGTACGTAACCCGCAATTTCGTCGAGCATCCGGCGGTACAAACGGGGATCTTTTCCGGCCATTGAGCGCTCTAGCTCGAAGCGTCGGCCGACAGTGCAGTACATGAATAGGTTGAAATCGATCATTAGTCGTTGATGATTTGTCGAGGAGGGCGCAATTATACGTTGGAATTATGGCCTTGCGACTTCAAAAGCCCAGTTTTCAACTTATGGGATTTACTATTTACTAAACATTGAGTGAGATTTCCAAGCAAAAACGCGAGAAAGCATGTCAATCTTCGAGCGATTGCCCGTATAACTCGAGTTGTTTACCGGCGTCCTGTCGGTTGGCTAACCGTGATTTGCCTGCTTTGGGGGGCCCGAGTGCATTCCCGAGTATTTCTATTCGTGCAGACAGCATAGCTCGGTCGCGAACATGGTCGCGACGCCACAATTCAAAGGTGTTGCGCTGCACCTGGAGTTCCTCTCGTAGCGCCGCAACATTCGACAAATTGCCCGCATTTTCTGCCTCTGTGGTGGCGAGCCGCCGTTCGAGCGACATGACATCGCCGCGCAACTGATCTATATGGGCGCTTTGCTCAGCCACGATTCTATTGGCGTTTTGAAGTTGTCGTTCCCGAACCCCGGAATCGCTCTTCGAGCCGACTTGAACGTCCACTTCTGCAACGCCCATTGCTGGAGCGTTTTGCGGCGTAAATTGCCCACGGAACGCTTCAATTAATTGCGCCGCGATAGCGTTGATTGCAATCGACGGCAACGCGGATCGCAGTTCAACCGGAGCCGCATCAAGTTCCCGTAAGTGTTGGGAAATCAGCCCTGGCGAACCGCGCCCAAGCTGTTTTCGAATTGCGCTAATGCCATGTGGCAGTCCCTTTAGACGCAGCGCGTCACGCGCCAAGTAAACGTCGTTCCTACTAATCGTGGCTGCTCGTGCCATCACACTCTCCTCAACTAAACGTATATTATACGTATAAATATTACACTGTATTTTTTACGTATAACTTAAAGAATGAGATAGTGCAGATCAGTTTTCACAGAGAAACATTCTATTAATTGAATTAAGTATATAGTTTAAACTATTAAAAAATATAACTATATTAATGTAATTAATATTGATTCTAATAATGATGCGGAATCAATATGCGAATTAAAAATACATAAAGAAGATTATATTTAAACCTATAAATAAAGTATATAAACTATTTAAAATCGTCAATTCTTTAATGGTGTGCCGTGAACGAG
>CAWLAW010000241.1:0-5469 GCA_963854885.1 Gammaproteobacteria bacterium
CGCCGCTCGCACCAGCGCATGCATCGACGCCGACAGCTCACCTGATTGCGGCCTTTACAATAGATCGAGTGCGAGCTGCTGACGCGGATAGAAATCAGGAGATGCCGAAACCGCTGCGAACAGATTCGGTACCATTCCATATCGCGAGCATGCAGCGGACGCCGCAACTTCATAGGACTCACCGGAACACGGCGCAGCCAACCAACCGTGTGGCGCGGCACCCGAGGCAGCGCTGGGCCCAGTTCTGCGTTCGGTGTCAGCATAAACTTCTTGCGTCGCGCGGTAGAAGCTCGCGTCCCGCTGCAACAATGGAGGAGCGAAATTCACATAACTATCGTCGATCCCAACACCACTAGCGTCCGCGCTACTCGTGAGCCAAACCTGCGTGCTGGCGAGCTGCAGACACGCGGCCAGATCTGAATCGCTGGCGCCGAGCGCCTTGAGCTCATCGACCGAATCCTTGGACGCCCGCGATGAATGTTTGACGAAGATTTCAAGCCAACGGAAAACCGCTTTATGAAGCTCGGGTATATTTGCGGTCTGGGGATCCTCGACAACCGCTTTTGCGGTCTCGAGGTCGGGGTAAATGATCGGCAACACGGCCGACACAGTTTCTGTTCAGTAAAAGCAACTGGCATGTTGAGAAACGGCGAATGTGGCCAGAAAACCGGGGAAGGCGCCTTCGGCTCGAACGGTGGTGCCGTCTTTGCTGATCGAGCGAAACTCCCTAACCCCGAAGCGAAAATACTCGGGTACGAGACTACTAGAACGATAAACGTTCGGCGCCAGGATGTCGTGGCCGAACAGACGAGAGTACGTCGTCGCGAGGTAATCGTAATCTTCCTTAAGTGTCCCCGTCGCAGCGTCCTCGTTAATTATTTCTATGTAGGCCATCGACATCAATCTCCGTAAAGAATTTTTTGAAGGGCGTAGTTAGGACGGGCATCTGAGGTTCCGCAGCAGTTGTTCGGCCGTTTTCGCGAGCCCTCGAGGTACAAACGACTCAAGCCGGCCAAAACTCGTTTGCGATTTGCACGCACCGATTTGGACTAGCCCATCGTAAATAGATTCCGTCATCACACATCATAGAAGACTAGAATCACTATTTCCTATGATAATCGGCCAATACTGGTGCGCTGCGGCCAATCACCAGTGACGATCTGAAGCTCCTAGCTCCGCGTTCATGTCGTCACGAAAGTATCCACGCATCGGCACTGTCCGTCACTTCTTGCTCAAGCAACGCTTCCGCCAAGCGCTTCTTCAATCGAGCATTCCCAGCCTCTAAAGTTTTGAGGCGCTTTAGGTCAGGGATCTGAAGGCCCGCAAACTTGTTCCTCCAGGTGTAGAAACTCGCTGGTGAAATGCCGTGCCGCCGGCACAGATCTTTCAACGAAACACCCGATTCCGCTTCGCGCAAAAAACCGACTATCTGTTCATCGCTGTAGCGCTTCTTCATATCCAATCGCCTTACATAGGGTTATTGGACTCTAGATCTGAGTGCTACTCAATATTGGTGGAATGTCGGTGTAGATAAGTTAACGGTCTGCGGAATTATTGGCTCGACGTGAAAATCGACCAAATGCGCGCAACATTGGCCGTGAACATCTAGCAATCTGACGTGTGGGCCAACTACAACAGGAATTTTGGCCACTTGAATCTTCCGCGCGGACATTAGAGACAGCAATATCATCTGCGTAGCTAACCGCGACAGCATTCTCGGCCGGTTTTGATTCGCTCGCTGGGCGAGTAGGATATGAGATCGCCCGCCTGGTCAGTACTAGAGGTAGGGAAATAGAAGGAGAACTGCGATGAGCGCGTCTTACGAACAACCCGTTGGTCTGGTTGGTGGCGATCACGTAGCGTCATTCGATTCGTTTACGGTCAAGCCGGTGACGCCAGTTTTGAGCGCGGAGATCTCTGGGATCCAGCTGGGTGATTCACTCACCGAGTTGCAGGTACAGGACATTCACGACGCATTGCTGAATTACCAGGTCATATTTTTTCGCGATCAGAATATGACCAGAGACCAGCAGATCATTTTAGGACGTCGATTTGGCAGCCTACATTGTCATCCCGCGATTCCGGGGCCGGAAGGCTATCCAGAAATCTTGATGCTTCATTCCGACGAAAAGCGCCAAAATGCTGCGAGTGCTTGGCATTCCGACGTGTCGTGCGACGATGTGCCAAATCTCGGATCCATTTTGTACGGCGTCGAAATACCGGAATCCGGCGGCGATACGTGCTTTGCAAGCATGTACGCGGCTTACGATGCGCTGTCCGGCCCGATGCAGGAATTCCTCTGCGGATTAACCGCAGTGCATGAAAGCGAACACGTGTTTTCGAAGATAGACGACACCGTTGCCGTTTACCCCACCGCAGAGCACCCGTTGATTCGAACGCACCCGGAGACTGGGCGACAGGCGCTATTCGTGAATAGCGTTTTTACAACCGGTATCAAAGAGCTGGACAAGCAAGAGGCACAGGCCGTATTGCAGTTTTTATTTCGTCACATTGAGACGCCGGAGTTTCACGTGCGTTTTCAGTGGCAGAAAAACTCAGTGGCGTTTTGGGACAATCGCTGCACCCAACATCGCGCGATCGCGGACTTTTTCCCTCAAACTCGTACGATGCAACGCGTAACGATTAACGGGAGCAAACCATTCTACCGCCCGCGAGCGAGACCGTAATCCGGGAAGAGTTTAATTAATCCATCAGAGCATTTAGACGTAAAAAGCGGCGGCACGAAGAGTAAGTAAACCGTCGCCGGAATTATACGTCCGCCGCCATTGGTGATATTTAGCCAGCGTCCATTCGATGTCGCACCTCGGTGATGAAATCGATGTGCGCCGCCGTACTGTCGAGCCCCATTCCCATTGTCGAGACTGATAAGTGCGTGCCGCCCGCATCGCGCCACTTCTTCCCCGTTTCAACGCAATCGTCGACTGAAAAACTTGTGTGAGTAACGAGGTCACGACCGAAGCCCTCAATGGGTCGACCCGATTCTTTCAGGTGATGCTTAACTCTCGCCCATGCGTCGAACGGCTCCGTACTACCGAAAATAAAGCCATCACCAAGGCGGCCGCCGCGTCGATATCCGGGTTCTGCGAAGCCACCGATCCAGATTGGGATCTGCCGATTCGGTCGGGGCAGGATATTGCCGCGATCAACCCGATCAAAACGGCCTTCGAACGTTACGAGATCTTCGGTCCAATAACGACGCAGGAGTTCTATTTGCTCGTCGGCGCGCGCGCCCCGCGTCGCAAAATCCTGGCCGAGCGCATCGTATTCGACATAATTCCAGCCGACTCCGATGCCAAGTCGAAACCGCTCACCGGAGAGCAAGTCGAGATCGGCTGTTTGTTTCGCGACCAGCGCCGTCTGGCGTTGCGGCAATATGATCACCCCGCTAACGAATTCAATGCGCTCGGTTATGCCGGCGAGAAAAGCGAACATCACGAACGGATCATGAAACGGATCGTTGTCGGTGTAAGGCCCGGTCAATTTCGGCTCGCGGTCGTGAGTTGCGCCGACGACGTGATCGTAGGCGAGCAGGTGATCGTAACCGAGCGCTTCTGTTGCTAGGCCGATTTCACGAACAGCTTGCGGGTCGCCGCCAAGTTCAGTTTGGGGATAGACAACGCCAATTTTCATCATGAGTCCTCTCTAAGTGTTTTATTGAAGAGTAGTCGGATGGGATATCCGATTCACCATTATTCGACAATACCGGATATCGCTCAAATGCGGGGCACGCCGGAGACAGTGTACGCAAATTACGGGCGCAGTTTACCCAGCTCATCGGAGAATCGGGGTGTCGATTGGGGCGTTATGGAGATAAGTAATCTGTCCGCGTATTTGCTCGTTGGGAAATAGATCAGAGCGAAATGGCTAAATCACTTTCCAAATGCAAGTGTGACCAACGTTCCTGAAGCCAATCACTTTACCCAAGAAGACGGCCCGGAGAGTTTCGCTAAAGTAATCAGAAGTTTATCGAAAAAGATCTGATCGAAATCTCTACCGCTGATTTGTCGCAACAGCGGCCGCCTCGGACTATGAGGCAATCAACCATCTCCGATCCCGCCGACGGGCAGCAAAGCCGAGGTACCTACGCACGCGCGCCAATTTGTCATTCATTTTCTACTTTTCGTCTCGTTTGAACGCTTTACCTACGCCTAAGCCCGTGCGATTCTGGACACACAATTTTGGAGGATTTCACTATGTATACACGCGTAAGTAAGGTTCCGGCCGACCAGGTGGACGACGGGATCAGGGATCTAATGGCCGCTTCGGAAGAGGCGCTCGGTGGATCGGAATGGATTCAGGTGATGGCGCAATCGCCAGATCTTTACAAAGCCTTTGTGCAATTTTACTACGACCACGTCATGGTTGAGAGCGAAGGTTTGAGCCTACGACTCACCGAATTGGTGCGTCACCGGGTCGCCGTGCACAACGAATGTTTTTTGTGACAAGGTGTCGTGTATCCCTCGGCGAGGGATCAAGGCGTAACTGATGATCTGATTTCCGCAGTGCGCGACGATCCGCAAGGACAGCGCTTTGACGAGCGCGAAAAAGCAGCGTTCCGACTCGTGGATATTATCGCTGGCGACCATCGCAAAGCGAGCGATGCTTTGTACGACGACATGCGAGATCACTTCAATGAGCGCGAAATCATTACGCTCGGCTGGCGGATCTCAATGTTTATGGGCTATGGACGTCTACTCGCTACTTTGGGGATGGACAGCGTGGGCGACGCCTGCTTGCTGCCCAAAGCTTCGGCGGGATAGATTAAGAAGTCGTGGAATAAGGGGCGCTAATGCGCCCCTTATTTATTATGGGTCGGAAAAACGACTTTGAAGTCGAACCGCAAGCCAGGCAATTTCTACTTGCCCGATCGGGCATGCTTAAATCCTAAAATTTATTTGCCGCGACACTGCCGCTTGTTATCTAGTTATACGCGGATCGGCAACGCCCGTATCCGCTTACCGGTGAGTGTATAAAGCGCGTTCGCCACCGCCGGTGCGATGGGTGGTGTGCCAGGTTCACCGACTCCGCCGATGTGTTCAACACCTGATTCAATCAAGTGCACGTCGATCGCAGGCGCCTCACGTAGGTGCACCATGGGATAATCCGGAAAGTTCGACTGCTGTACACGGCCGTTTTTAATTGTGATTTCGCCAAAAAGTGCGGCCGTTAATCCGAAGATAATTCCGGATTCCATTTGCGCCACGACGGTGTCGGGATTCACCGCAAAGCCGCAGTCGATCGCGCACGTAACGCGGTGCACCTTTACCTCGCCATCGAGCAATTCAACATCTGCCACCTGTGCGACGATCGATCCAAAACTTTCCGCGAGTGCGATACCACGACCCACGCCTTCGGGTAACGGCGAACCCCAACCTGCCGCCTCGGCTGCCGTTTCAAGCACTTTTTGATGTCGCGGTGAGTGCGTGAGCAGTTCACGACGAAATTTGT
>CAWLAW010000242.1:0-5451 GCA_963854885.1 Gammaproteobacteria bacterium
AACTGTGCCTGCGACCGGTAAGGTGAGTCGTAATTCGTTGACTCGAGTTTCAGCTTTTAATATTTCTTGGTCGAAGGACTTTAAACGTGCGTCGAATCCCGACAAGTCGGTGAGCCACTCGGAACGCGTTTGGGCGGTGAGCGCATTGCGTCGTTGGCGCAGATTCTTGTGACCCGCATCGACGGCCATCAGTTGTGCCCCGATCACGTCACGGTTTTTCTCTTTATCGATCCGTTCTTCCTCGAGTTCTAGCCAGGCGACACGGGGAGCGAGCGATAGCTTCTCGAGTTGTTTGATTGAATCTGCGCGTTCGGCTATTAGAGGTATGGTGGCGTCGAGTCGCGCGATACGGCGCTCGAGCGTGAAGCGCTCCGCACGTTTTTGACTGATCTCTTCATTAATGCCAGCAATCGAAGCGTAATGTTGGTTTAGCGTCGTAGCGATCCTTGTTTGAAGCAGCGAAATTTCCAGCGCTACAGGATCGAGGCGCGATGCATGTGAAAAATAGACTTCCGGCCTTGGGTATTTCTTTAGCGTTGAAAGTTGCGTTTCTGTTTTAATTTTGTCGCCAACCATCGATTGCCGTTCTTCGGAGAGTCGGATCAGATCCGAACGTACTTTCGTGTCTTCCAGCTCAACTAACACCTCCCCGGCAACGACTTGTTGGCCTTCGACGACATGGATCGCTTTGACGATACCAGCCTCCAATGGTTGGATAACTTTTACTTGCCCGGACGGGACAATCTTCCCCGGTGCGACAGCGACGATATCCACCTGTCCAATACAAGCCCAAATAAAGGAAAGTACGAATAGCAAAACGATTACCCAAAGAATATAACGGCTTGCGGGCAGCGGCGGCGTTTGCTCAATTTCTAGCGCCGCGGGTAGGAATTCTAAGATGTCTGGTGTGTTGCTCATTTGGGTTAAGCACGGAGCACACTAAGGGTATCGAAATTGGACTGTGAATAATTGGCGCTACTCGGTGCAAACACACGATGAACCTCAGTCGCAGCGCCGATAATTTCAGACACCGGTTTCGCATCCGTAATTTTCTCAGGAATAAACCGGTGCCCTTCGTGTTCTCCGTGGTTATTCATCAACTTACCTGGCCGCCATTCCGGCTTGATGGTGATACAGTTTGGCGTAGTACCCACCACGTTCTACGAGGTCCGAATGCCCGCCGGTCTCGACAATGCGTCCTTTGTCGACGACCACAATCCGACTCGCCGGCCTGACACTCGACAATCGATGCGCGATGATGAAAACCGTGCGACCTTTGCAGATGTAGCGCATGTTCTGCTGAATGACCGCTTCTGACTCGTAGTCGAGTGCGCTGGTCGCTTCGTCGAAAATCAGAATTTTGGGATCGGTGACTAACGCTCTCGCGATCGCGATGCGTTGTCGTTGCCCGCCAGAGAGGTTTGAGCCATGTTCACCGACTAAGGTGTCGTAGCCTTCTTCGAGCTCGAGGATAAATTCGTGCGCACCTGATAGTTTCGCTGCGTGAACGACTTTCTCTACTGACATCCCCGGATCGGAGATAGCAATGTTCTCGCGAACGCTCCGATTAAACAGTACATTTTCTTGCAACACGACCCCGATGCTGCGGCGTAGCCACGCGGTGTCGACCATCGCAAGATCGACTCCATCGACGAGCACTCGACCCGCTTCAGGCACATAAAGGCGTTGCACCAATTTCGTGAGTGTACTTTTCCCCGATCCTGAGCGGCCTACTATTCCAATCACCTCGCCCGGATTAACGTCGAGAGAAATGTCCTGCAGCACCTCGGCTCCCCCGCGGCGATAGCGGAATGTGACGTGGTCGAAGCTCACACGTCCTTGCAAGCTGGGAAGCGATCCGCGACTGGCGCTGTGCGCGGGTTCCGTCTGTGCGTTGAGGATATCGCCAAGTCGCTGCACGGATATTCCGGCTTGCTGAAATTCCTGCCACAGCTGGACTAGACGTAATATTGGTCCGGAGATACGCCCCGCTATCATGTTAAATGCAACGAGTTGGCCGACCGTAAGTTCGCTGCTAATGACCATCCGCGCACCAAGCCAAAGGACCCCGAGCACCATTAATTTATTGATCAGCGCCGCTGACTGATTGGCAAAGTTCGATAGATTGGTTGCCTTAAAGCTAGCCGCAACATACGCGGCGAGACGCTCCTCCCAACGCCGTTGCGTCGATGGTTCGACCGCTGCGGCCTTGAGCGTCTCAATGCCCGTGACTGATTCGACGAGATAAGCTTGATTGTCCGCGCCGAGATTGAATTTTTCATTCAGCCTTGCGCGCAGCGCCGGAGTTATACCAAGTGCAAGCGCCGCATAGAGCGGCAAGGTGCTTGCGACAACTAAAGTGAGCAGCGGGCTGTACAAATACAGCACCGCGAAGAACACCATGGTAAAGAATAAATCGACGACTAAAGTAATAGACGAGCCGGTAATGAAATTTCGAATCGTTTCGAGTTCACGTACCCGAGCGACGGTGTCCCCAACGCGTCGAGCTTCGAAGTATCCAATTGGCAGACGGAGCAAGTGTTTGAACAGATCCGTCCCGAGTGCCACATCGATGCGATTCGTGGTGTGTGCGAAAATATAGGTTCGCATACCGCCGAGAACAACTTCGAACAGCGACACGATCAAAAGTCCAATGGCGAGTACGTCTAAAGTGGTTAGCCCTCTATGAACGAGGACTTTATCAACGACGACTTGGAAAAATAGCGGTGTAATGAGGGCAAACAACTGCAAGAAAAAAGACGCAATGAGCACGTCGCCCAAATACTTCTTGTACTTGAGGATAAAGGGAATGAACCAAGCAAAATTGAACTGCTTAAACCGATCGGCCAGGCCGGCGCGCCGCGTGGCCAAGATTATCTCGCCGGTCCACTGAATCTCGAATTGATTCCGGCTGAGTGTTTGCGGCGACTTTTCGTTCGGGTCTTTGATCAGTACCTGGGCTTCTTTTACGCCACCGATAAGTACGAAATTGTCGTCGGCCAATTTCGCGATGCATGGAAAGTACGTCACCGCTAGCGTGGTCCAATCGAACTGAACAGACCGCGCCTTCAATCCCAGCCATTTCGCCGCGCGCAACAATTCGCGGGTTTCGAATGGGTGATCGCTGGATCCGAATTCATGTTGTATCTGCTGCGGATCTGCTGACAAGTGTTGTAAACGGGCTAAGATCGTCAGGCACGCTAATCCCGAATCGATCACATCCCCATGTTGCGTAGCGTCCATGCTTCAGCCTTTGGGTTTTTGGAATAATTCTGATTTCTGGCTACGTTTTAGATGACCTGTCGGTGCAAAATCAACAAAGGCTTTCGTCGGGAATGTAGTGCGGCATGCGAGTGTTTAGAAGTTGCGCAGTAACGCTATTTGAACGCCGCTGCAGCGGGTTTCCTGTGTCTCAGAATTGATTTACGCTCAAAGGCCCGTCGTGAACGTTGGATAGTTACCGATCACGACGTCAAAAATGTGCTTTATAAAGGAATTATTCCCAGATATTTACGGACAATTCGTCCAGCTGAGTAAACCCGAGTGGACGTCTCGTGCAAATATCCGCGTAAATCGATCCCCCCTAAGCATCCTAATTGTCCATCGTTGAACCATCGACGAACGTTACTCGCAATCGCTGCCTAGTGGTGCCAATGCGTGACGTTATTTCACCGCGGAACGATTCAGTACGCCTTTGTCGTAACCGACTTTCTGCTCGTCGGTTAGAATCTCCCGCATCTCGACTAGGTGAGCGTAGCGAAGACGCATTATCTGTTTCTTCGCTTCCATCAACTCATCAATCTTGGTATTTATGGCCTCAAAACTGACGCCCTCGCGGATAGTCATCTGATTAAGCTCGCCAAGTGCCTGAGCCTCGCTCGCCTTATAGAGCGACTGATGGTCATGAAGTTTGTGATGCATCTGATCGATTACAGTTTTTTGCGATGCCGCTGGATCCGGAATTTGATCGGCAATTAATCCAGTGCTGAACAACAGCATCGCGGCGATCAGCGTGGGAGCTTGCATAATACTTAATCGGTTCATCATATTTTCCTCATCTCTTCGCGGATAGTAATCTTCGGGGCTTGCATTGATTGATAAGTTTAACCGACTCAGGATCCGTCGCGCGCCGCTGGTATTACCCCATAAATCGCGGTTCGGGGAATCCGCTAATTCCAAGACCGGTTATCCTAAATAAACTCCCTGCCGCGAATGGCACGCGGACGTCCTTCGCGAAATGATCGTGCTCGGCCGGGTGATTTACTCGCGCCATTGAGGTGACGTAAATTTCGTCGAGATTGTCGCCGCCGAAGCAGAGACTCGTGATGTTTTTTACCGGCATACCGATGCGGCGCTCCACCATGCCATCGGGCGCGTAGCGAATAAGCTCCCCTCCGATAACCATCGCGCTCCAGATATGGCCTTCGGCGTCGACAGTTGCGCCGTCATACAAGCCGCTTTCCTCAACGGATGAAGCGAATTCCTTTTTACCCGATAACGAACCCGTCTTAATGTCGTAATCGTACGACCACATCACACCCTTAAAAGTATCCGCAAAGTAGAACATTTTATTATCCGGCGACCAACACGGTCCGTTCGAACAGATGATACCGCTGTCCATTTCGTGCAGCGATAAATCGGGATCCATGCGCCACAAGGAGCAGTTATCCAGTTCTTCCTTGTCGTCCATTGCGCCGGCGAAAAATCGCCCATACCGATCAACTTTACCGTCATTTAGACGAGTCCGCGGGTTCTCTGCGTCGACTGCTTTAATCAGTTGCAGCTCTTCCGACTCGAAATCAAAAAAATAGAAACCATCAGCGAGCGCCAGGATTGCATTACCATTTTTTCTCAGCGCCATCGCACCGACTTCTTTATCGATGGACCAGGATTTAGCCGCGCCGCTTTTCGGTTCGAAGCGCCATAGCGATGGTTTTCCCACTCGGTTTCCGGTTCCATCTACCCAATAGAGTGCACTCGATTGTGCATCCCAAATGGGACCTTCGCCGAGATGATTATCCGCGGAAATTAGGCATTCAATTTGAAACACAGGCTTAAGAACCCTAAGAAGACCAGCTCCGACCAATTGGTCGCAATTTAGACGCTAGTATCGAGCATAAAAAGACGCAGAACAAAATAGTTGAGTGCATTATTCAGAGGTTTCGTGCGTAACTCTTAAATCAAGATCCGAGAACGCTCCAGAGTAGATGCTTATCGCCGAGCCAAATTGAATCCCTCAACTGGATGTGACTGCGGGATTAGGCACACAGCTTGACAGTGCTAGGGGCGTATGGTCCCCTTTTCGTAGAGGGTTGGTGGGTAAGGAACTTGCGCGACGAGACGCAGTGGACGACCGCGTGCAGTTACCGTTCTAGGCGATCAATGAAAACGCTCCGAATCAGGGGCGCGCCCGCTGGCTAAACGACGAAGACATCTTTTTTTAAGGAGACA
>CAWLAW010000243.1:0-5400 GCA_963854885.1 Gammaproteobacteria bacterium
CCGCCCAGGGGAAAGCCCCTTTCTCGTAAGCGATGTCGTTCGCCTTTGCTTCGCTTTCTGTTACCCCGACCCACGCGACTTCTGGATCGGTATACGCAACCGAAGGAATGACGTTCGCATTGAATGCCACTTTATGGCCGGCGATAACTTCGGCAGCGACTTTGCCTTCATGGACCGCCTTGTGCGCAAGCATCGGTTGTCCGACAACATCGCCGATCGCAAATATATGGCCGACATTTGAGCGCATTTGCTCATCAACTGGGATTAAACCTCGTTCGTCGACAGTGACGCCGGCATTTTCCAATCCGACCTTGTTGCCATTAGACGCTCGTCCGACGGCAACGAGTACTTTGTCGTAGGGCGCTGATTCGGGCGCGCCTTTGCCTTCAAAATACGCAATCAACGCGTCCGACTGGGCTTCTATTTTCGTTACCTTAGTACCTGTGTAGAGGGCACTGAGCGATTTTTTCATGCGCTTCTCGAGCGGTCGCACGATATCTTTATCCGCGCCCGCCATGATTTCGTTGAGTAGTTCTACGACCGTGACTTCGCTACCAAGCTCCATATAAACAGTGGCCATTTCCAAGCCAATAATGCCGCCGCCGATGACGAGTAGGCGATCGGGCACTTCGTCCAAGGATAATGCGCCCGAGGAATCAATCAGCCGCGGATCGTCGTTTGGAAATCCGGGTAGGGCTACAGGCTCGGAACCGACGGCCACAATTGCATTTTTGAATTCAAGCTGACTGTCCCCATCAGCACCGGTGATACGTAGCGAATTCGGCGAAACAAACGTCGCGGCACCCTGGATTACCTGAACTTTACGCTGCTTTGCGAGCGCGGTAAGCCCCGAGGTGAGCTGTTTAACAATTTTCCCTTTCCAGCCAACGAGTTTCTTTAGATCGACTGTCGGCTCGCCGAATGTCAAACCGTGTTCTTCCATCTCACGGACTTCGCTGACGACCTTCGCTGCGTGCAGCAATGCTTTTGAAGGAATACAACCAACGTTCAAGCAGACACCGCCTAAGGTTTTATCACGCTCGACTAGCACCACGTTTAAGCCAAGATCCGCTGCACGGAATGCAGCCGAGTATCCGCCGGGGCCGGAGCCAATGACAACGAGGTCTACTTGCATCGTATCGTTCCTGATTGAATTTGGGAGTTGAAGTTAGTTATCTGGACGCTTACGAAAAAAAGTCGCCACGCCACCGACTAAGGCCACTGATTCAGCATCGAGATCAGCACAAATTTCAGCAACAATCGGTTTGCGACCCTCGCGTTCAATTCCGCGTAGGCGAACTTTAATCAATTCGTGATCCGTGAGCGCCTCGTCAATGGCTGCGGCAACCGCACTCGAGTAGCCATGTTGTCCGACCATCACCACCGGTTTTAGCGCGTGAGCCTGTGCTCGTAAGCGCTTTTTTGTCGCAGCATTTAATGCCATTTTGCAATATTCCAATACAGTAGCAGTATCGGGAGCGTCGAAATAATCTTTACCTAATCTAAGCAGATCAAAATTGAAGCGGCCCGATATGCGAGTATATTGAATATCAACGGAACAAAGTACAGGTTCTTCCCGAATTACCCTGCAGAGTCTCAACGGTAGACACTGGATCCGCATGATCGATACTAATTTTGGCGTGCGCCTTTTTCGCTGCGCAATCCAGGTCGCCTTAAGTGCTCTAAGAAATTTCGTCGCCGGTTCGACGCTCGCGCTGCCGATGGCATATAAGCAACACTTCGTCACTGTGTCGCTGATGCAATTTCTTGTCGTCCTCATCGGCTCTTGGATGCTGGTGGTCACCAACGACCTCGTCGAAGTTGGAATGAATGGCGTCTTCTCGCCCTGGGGCGTGTTGTCCTATGCCACACAGAGCTACTTCTGGCTCGCGACGATCGTAATAGTCGTGCTGCTCGAACGTCGCGCGGATCAGTTCCTGGCGGTTGCGCTAAACATGGCATACGCCTTGTTTGCCATATCGTGTACCTGGATTGTCATTACCAGCGCGTGGTGGGAACACCATCCCCAGTCGTACTATGATAATTATCGATACTTGTGGCAGGCGGTTCAATTCTGGGAATTTTTGGTATTCGCGCGAGTGATCGCGATTATTCTAAAGCCGCAAGCTCACCGCGCCGTTTTATATGCAGTCGTTTACGGATTATCTGTCTACCTGAGCACGACGGCGCTGCCGCAACGCCCCGTATTTGTCGAAGCGAATAATTTGCCACCAAACTCGGCGATTGATGTCGAGCAAACATACTTTTCGCAATCGAACTTAATGAAACAGAGTCTCTACGCGTTATCGCCACAGCGCGATGACTCCGTTGATTGGTACTTTATTGGATTTGCGGCTCATGCGACACAAAACGTCTTTCGGCGCGAGGTTGAACAAGCGACGATTATTTTCGAACAGCAATTCGACGCTATTGGGCAGACGATCTCCCTGATCAACAACGCCGCGACTGCTACCACCGTGCCGTTAGCAAGTCGCCACAATCTCGCACGAGCGATTAGGAGCATTGCTGCGAAAATCGATGCGGAAAACGATATATTGGTGGTCTTCTTAAGTTCCCATGGCGCGGAGGACGCCACTATCTCGGTGGAATTCGAGAACTTTCAGATGAAAGATCTAACCGCGCGCGATTTGCGCGCGATGTTCGACGAAAGCAAGGTGAAATGGCGAATCGTGATAGTTTCGGCTTGCTACTCTGGAAGTTTCATCGACGATCTCGCGTCGCCCACAACGCTTGTCATCACCGCGGCCGCGCCGGATCGTTCGTCTTTTGGCTGTTCGAATGAAAACGAGTGGACGTACTTCGGTCGGGCCTATTTTGAACAAGCGCTCAAGCAAACGGGTTCGCTTACATCTGCATTTGAGATTGCTAGAGAGATAATTACCGCGCGGGAACTCGCCGAAAATAAGCGAGCTTCCCGGCCCCAGATGTCGCTGGGCAAGGAAATTGAAACCCACCTCATAGAAAACGAACGCTAACCGCTAGACGCTATGCAACTGCCGAACAGAAGCTGGAAGTTACATCGGCGGCACCCTAAGTTTCCGCTGCGACAAACTCGTTGTAAGCGTCTTCATCCAACAGTCCGGATAATTCGTTTTCATCACGGGGTTCAATACGAAACAACCACCCTTCGTCCAACGCAGATTCGTTAATAGTCTCCGGACTATCGGCGAGCTCTTGGTTGATCGCATGGACTGTCCCAGACACAGGCGTGCAGATATCGCTTGTCGTTTTAACCGATTCGATCAGCGCAACCTCCTCGTCAATGTCAATTTCTCGTCCGACATCAGGAAGTTCGACGTAAACGATATCTCCGAGTTGTTCTTGTGCATGCTCGGAAATACCAACTAAGACCATCCCGAATTCGTCCAACATTGCCCAGAGGTGCGCTTCATTGTAGCGTCTGTCGCTCATTCTAGTATTCTCCTATTAACCGCCGGCAGGACACCGCCAAAATTAGTGCAATTACCAACACGCAGATTCTATTAGCACACGACAGAAGATAGTAGAGAGCGTGGAAATCGCAACCGTCAGTGGCAAGTTTATTCAATTGGCTGGCCTCCGGCAGCGGTTCAAAATGACATCACCAGCCTCCGCGCCGATGAACGATCGCAAAAGCGCCCTGATTTGCCGCCGCCAATGGACTATCCGTCAACCAGGAAGCGGGATAAAATACTCCGCTTCACGGGATAATAAAATTATGGATTCACGCGAAATAGTACAAGTTGAAGATGACACTGATAGCGCCGGATGCGATGGCGGGGGCGGCGCACTCGGCCATCCCTTGGTTTATTTGACGTTCGACGATGGCGACGTCGTCGATTGCTATTACTGCTCTCGGCGTTTCGCTAAAGCGCGTGCTTTAAAACCTAAAAATACCACCGAAGGGCCGTGATTAGGGTCGGTCGATTTGTCGCGCGGATCTCGTCGCGATGCATTATCGGCCTCGTTCAATGTTATCGGTTGGGGATCTCGCCGCTACTGCCGCCACGATGTCGACATTTACCAACATGTTCGGAGTACTGCATCGAGGCTGTACAGCTCCATGGACCTATCCGCGGTGCGTGGTTAGGCTTGAAACGAATATTACGCTGCAATCCCTGGGGAACTAGCGGACTTGACCCCGTACCGCCGTCGACGATCGGGCATAAACCCACCTAGAACATTTGGATAGTTCGGGACGCTCGGTCGGACGCTAAGAATTTGCCTTGCCGAAATCCACTAAATCACGATCAATGCCTCGAGTGCTAAGCCAATCCCGCAGCGCTTGACCGGTCCCCGCAGTCCACGGCTCGATGGAATCCACGTGCACCCATTTGTGATCGGCTATTTCGTGCTTCGGTGTTTTTACATCGTGCGAATCAACAGTCACGTGATAAGCGATTAGCAGTTGGTTTTGGCGATAAAACTCATACATGCCGACGTAAGATTGGAGACTACCTTTGAGGCCGGTTTCCTCCTCCACTTCTCGCAGCACGCCCTCCTCCGGCATCTCCCCTGCTTCGAGAAAGCCGGTAACCAAACCAAACCACGATTTGGGCCAACCAACATTTTGCACGAGTATTACCTGATCATCGTGCTCAACGATCGCGGCGACGACCGGAACCGGATTATTCCAGTGCACGAAACCGCACTGCACGTCCGGACAAGCCATCCGGTCGCGTTCGCCCAGGAACAGTTTCTCGAGTTGTTTTCTACAGTGTGGACAATATTGCATGCGTCCAGGATACCCGTTCTTCGTTAAGATTTTAAGACAGGCAATCTAATCTCTACCCGAAAGCCGCCGCCGCTCCGGTTTCGGGCGCTGATTGTGCCACCGTGGCGCCGCACCGACGCGTCCGCGATCGCGAGCCCAATGCCGAATCCACCGGTTTCTCGAGCGCGCGCGACATCGCCACGGACAAACGGTTTAAACAGTTCTTCGATGCGATCGTCTGCGACCCCGGGGCCACTGTCATCGACCGTGATGATCGCGACATCCTCGGCGTCGCAGCGCAAATTGATTTTCACCGCGGACTTCGCCGGTGTGTGGGTTAGCGCATTGCGTACGACGTTTTCGATGGCGCTTTTTAATAACGCGCGGTCCGCTCGGATGAGAAAATCTGTGCGCCCTTCAACGGTTACTGTTTTGCCCGCATCCGCCGCTTCGTAATCCGCATCGTTGGCAACTTCGTCGACAAGCTCATCGATCGGTAGTGGATCGGCAGCCAAATCTGCGACCCCAGATTCGATTCTAGATATCGACAATAACTGTTGGATCAGATCTTCCAACGACTGCGCCTCTAGCCCGATGCGATCGAGCTCAGCGTTGAGCTTACCTTGTGCGCGTTTTCGCGCCAGGCCTAACGCGATTTCTAAACGCGCCAGCGGCGAACGCAATTC
>CAWLAW010000244.1:0-5394 GCA_963854885.1 Gammaproteobacteria bacterium
AAGCCTTCCACCCGTTTGGGGTCGACGAGGTATAAAGTTCAATCATAAGTATCCCGGTCTAGAAATCGTTAATTTGTAATTAAAAAAGGGGTCAGTACCCTTTGATCCGGATCAAAAGGTACTGACCCCTTTTTTTGCTCAACCTTTTGCGATGTCGTCTATTCTCTCTTGGAGGACCTGCAAGGCGTGTTTATTCGCGTTCTTTATCGTGTCCATCGAGGGTGCTTCAAGCGATATATCGCCGAGGTCTTCCAGCACGATATGCACGTCGTCGTGACCTTCTAGATTTGCCATATCGCCAAGCCATCTTTCTACTTTAGGAAACGGGTGCATGTCGTAAACATTCGTGAAGCGCGGTTGGGTCTGGCCGATCTCAACGTAGGCTGCGATATCCGCTAGGGTTGGGCTGTCCCCGACGAGGTATCGTCCTTTGGAAAGCCAACCGTTCTCTAGCGCAGACAACGCGGATGTGAACGTCGCTTTGGCTGACGATTGAGTGATTTCGGGGATGTCGAGATCTTTACGAATTTTCGGCGCAACAAGCGCAATCGATGCTTCACGAATTGTGCGGTGATGAAAATGGAGATACCAATCCACCAGCGCTCGCTGGCGATTGTCATCAGGATAAACGTCGTTCCAGCCGTGTTTACGTGACAAGTAACACATAATCGCGTGCGCCTCGCCGAGGACGAAATTCGTGTCCGGCTCTTCGATGCAAGGGATCGTGCCGGCGGGGTTTTTGCTCAGGAAGGTTGGGTTACGGCTACCTGATTTTCCCTCGGATCCAGGATTGATGAGCACCATCTTAAATGGCAGCCGCTTTAGGATCATTAGCCACATAACCGCGCGCACCGGCTGTGAAAAAGGCACGCCGTAAAGAATAAGTGTGTTGTCTGCCATGGTGTCTCGCGCGTTTTTCGGTGCGGTCAAGTATAGGGCAATCGAAACCGAATTCGCAGGGCGCCTAGTTCGGCGCGCCACGATCGAGTGTCCTCGGTTAAATCATTTCCGCTCGATTTCCAAAGAGTGCCTCATCGGTCAAGCCGTCGGTGCGACTGCCTCGAGAACGGGATTGCTTCGCCCGGATAATGAATCGCCCGATCCAATCGGCATCACAATAATGCGTGTCGCGCCGGCTTTTTCATGCTTGAGCATATGCTCATTTAAGGATTCGCTGTCCCCCCATCCGACCAGCATATCGATGAGCTCATCGCTTCCACCATTCGAATAGTCGGCTTCAGAAAACCCGATCTTCTTCCACTCTCTGCGGTAGTAATCGAGGCCAAGATAGTCGGCGAGCGTTTCTCGTGCTATGCCTCGTGCCGTTGCCGGATCGGTTTCCGCTATCAGCATGCACACAACATTGACATCCGCATTTGGAACTATGCGCGATTTCGTCAACGCAGTATGTTCCGGCGACATTAAGTAGGTGATGACGCCGTCCGTTTTGGACGACCCTAGGGCCTGCATCTTTGGGCCATGCGCTGCGATGTACAGCGGACCCAAAGAGCTTGGCGATGCCGATGCAACTTCCACTGCAGAGACTGCATCTAGGTAGCTTTCCATCTTCCCAATCGGCGCTTGCCAAGCGTGGCCACGGTTCTCGTTCAATCCGGCGTTTGAAACACCCAAGCCGAGGATGAAGCGACCGCCCGAAAATTCGGCGAGCGAATGCCGCGTTTGCGCCGCACTATGCGGATCGCGCGCATAGATGTTCGCAATGCCTGAGGCGATTTTTATGCGCTCGGTTTTAGCGAGTAGATAACCCGCCGTCGCCATCGGTTCGCGGCCGAATAGTTCGGGGATCCAGAAACTGTCGTAGCCGAGGGATTCGATATCTCGAACATATTCGACAGCCTTGGCGCCCGCGAGATTGTCGAGTTCTGTGGTGATAATACCGCGGCTTACCCTATTGTTTTTCTGCTCAGGCATGCGTCCTCCGAATGAATAGCTAATCGGCTAGTACCCGTTTCGACGGTGCACGAATTCCGCTTATCCGGATTTCGATCCGAAAGCGGGTACTAGCTTCCAGGTCGTGCTTTACAGCGCTAGTGGAACGCCGAAGTAGGTGCTCATCATGCGGTCGCGGTGTTCGATCAATATTGGATCGACCGCAGCGGTTATTTCCGCCGGCGTATTTTCGAACATCGGCCTGACTGACGCATCGAGCATGATGTCGTCAGCCGATTGAAGTACCACGAAGTTGCTAAACGCGGCCCAGTAAAAATCCACAGCAGTCACAGATTGCCCTATGATGTAATCGCTGCCTTGCGCTTTCTGCGCTTTCAACGTTGCGGCAAGCTCGGTCATCAATGCGATCACTCTCGGATCGGCCAGTTTCACCTCAGCCTCGTGATATCCATATTTTTGGCTGAACTCGGATGGCTCTTCGCCAGCCGCCGGTGCCAACATGCTGAGTCGTCTGTTCCAGCCGAGACCCAGTTCGCCACAAATTTCGTGGCCGATACCAAACAATTGAATCCGCTCAGCCGCGTTTTCGGGTACCAGCGGCTTCTCAGGCGCGAGCCGTTCCAACAAAAGTAAAATATCATCCCAACGATTAATGGGTGCATCATCGTTATAGGCAACCACGGGGCCGCTGTTTGTGCCCGACCATGCGAGCAATTCCGCGTTTTCTTGAAATGGCAATTGTGGACCGAGCGTAAAATCTAATCCCTTGTACGCCATCATTGCTCGTACAGCGACGCCCCAGGCACTGGGCATACCTTGGACCATGACAAGCCGCAGGCCATCCGCATTTATGGTTTCATCGATAGGAACGTATTTCATCATTTAACTCCTCACTATCGTTATCTTGATTATAGGTAGTTTTAAAAGACCGGAGCCCTCGGATTTGAGAAGCGGGACGGTAGCACGGTGGTATAAAGAACTGTGAGCTTTCAGTGTATTGTAAAGCGCTCTAGTATCACCTTCAAAAGAGACAATCCGACGATGGTAAAAACTCCGATAACGGGAATTCCAAAGCGAGATTCAATCTCCCGCCGACGTTTACTCGAGGGTGTCGTTGCCGGCAGTATCGCGCTGCACTTAGGCGATGTCGCGGCGAAATCCACCGATCCTCGTAAGCTCCCAGCACAACCCGAGGACCTCTTATCGTACCCGTCTTGGGGAAACGAGGTACGATCCGTGTGTGTGAGCGATATCGTGCTCGATAGCCCTCCAGTTTTGGCTTACCCGCAGGACCCCGTCTCCGGCACGGTTCGTGAGAAGTCGCGACTCAACCAAATCCTGCTGCTGCGCTTTGAGGAAGTGGAACTTAGCGATGCGACAAAAGAATTCGCGGTAGACGGCATTGTTGCCTACTCGGGGGTATGCACGCATACCGGTTGCAGTGTGACGGAATGGGCTTCCGCGGAGCGTAATTTGCTGTGTCCCTGTCATGGCTCACAGTTTAATCCGCGCGAACGCGCCACTATCATCGGCGGACCCGCGCTACGACCACTGCCGATTTTGCCCTTGGGGCTCGACGGCGAAAAATTGAAAGTCGCTGGTGCATTCAGCGGCAGGGTTGGGGCAAAGAAAAAATGAGTTCGACGACTATCGACGAACCTTATCGAGTATTAATAGCGAGGGTTGTACTGGCCATGGTCTCGCCGTTGTCCGCGCTGCTCAACGGCACACGACCGAACGACCGATTAGGCATCCACATTTTCAAAATAGCGAAGCGTCGGTGCGGCTAGAAAATGGCTTTCCAGCTGATCCATCGTGCCGGTTTCCCTGCCCCAGGCGAGGTACTTTTCGTGTTTTGGGCGCGACTCCCAGCGCTGATACGCAATCAGGTTGCCAATCTCGTCGAGGTTTTCATGGACGTCTAGTCCGTCGCATCCAGCAAAATTTCGTGTATCTGGCGGGTTTTCTTTCAGAAACGCCTTCGTACTTTCCGCAAGTTCTGGTTTGATTTTCGCTTCAAGAATTACAACGATACCCAGTAGCTGTTCTCCCAAAAAGGATTAAATGGCAAATGACCCCGACACGGTTTAGGATTGAAGGAATATCAAGCGCCGCCGAACGGTCCCTTATCTGGCGGGCTTATCTGAAAATCTGTTCAATGCTAATCAGTGCAACGCCCACGTGGAGGTAATCATGCAAGAACGAGTCGTCAATTTTTATAGTGAAGGATCAAAACTGGAAGCCGACTACTTTCTTCCCGACGATTATACCGAGGGAGAACGACGCCCCGGTATTGTGCTTTGCCACGGTTATAGCGGCGTGCGCACGGTGATTCTGCCCGACTATGCCGAGTACTTTGTTGCTGCGGGATATCCTGTATTGAGTTTTGATTATCGCGGTTTTGGTGGCAGCGAAGGCACGAAATGGCGAATCATCGCCGATGAGCAACTACAGGATATTCGCAACGCCGTTACCTGGCTTGAAGCGCAGCCCGAAGTTGATCCCGAACGGCTTGGGATCTGGGGTACATCCAACGGCGGCGCCCATGTTGCGGCTGCGGCGGCTGGTGATCCAAGAGTTAAATGTGCCGTTGGGCAGGTTGGCTATGGCGACGGTTGGCGACTGCTCACGGAAAACTATTCACCCGCGGAACTCGACAATTTTCTCGGACTTCTAAAGGAAGATCGACGCGAAAGAGTGATGACGGGGAAGGGTAAATCCGTTCCCGTAGCAACTTTGCTAAATAGTCCGCAAACAAGTGAATTTATGGGCGAGGCTTTAAAGGCATTCCCCGATATGTACTGCGAAATCTCTTGGGAGTCGGCTGAAGCGACACTTGATTTTCGACCGATTGATGTCGTCGATAAGATTGCGCCCCGGGCACTAATGCTGATCGCTGCGGAAAAAGATGACTTGTGCAAAGCTAACGCCTATCGAGATATGTTCGATCGGGCTGGCGAACCGAAGCGCTGGGCCAGTTTCCCGATTGAGCACTACGAGATTTATCAACCAGAATGGGTTGAGAAAACGGCGAGAGCTGCGCTCGAGTGGTACGAAGAGCACTTATAAGAAGAAAACGTAGGAACGCGTCGTTTGTGCGATTCGGAGACAGCGGACCATTATCGACGGTCCGGGAGTGACAAGTTATTTTTTGACCCGACCGGCTAACTTGGAGATTGGTTACTGATGAACCTTGGAAAATACGGAGTTTTTGCATTTACAGATGTAATGGATGCGAAAGAGCTAGCCGATACCGCGAAACGCGTCGAGGAGCTCGGCTATTCTACTTTGTGGTTTCCAGAAGCATTTAAGTACGAACCGCTCGCGCTTGGCGGTTTTTTCTTAAGCCAAACAAAAAAACTCATTGTCGCCAGTGGTATTTGCAACATCTATGCGCGTGATGCCACTGCCTCGGTAATGGGACTACAAACGTTAAACGAGCTTTATGACGGACGCTTTGTGTTGGGTTTGGGTGTCTCGCAC
>CAWLAW010000245.1:0-5392 GCA_963854885.1 Gammaproteobacteria bacterium
AATAATATTCGAATTTGGACACAATATTGACCACCGTATCCTGCTGTCCGCGGGATTTAGTCGCGCTTGGTTAAAACGCCGCTACACGGCGCCGCCTTGCAAAAGCCGTTCGATACAATTTTCTAGGATTGTTGCGCTCAGCTCACCCCGTTCGCACAAGGAGTGACACAGGTTCGCGCCAGCAATGGACTGTGGTGAGCGGTGCCGGAACAAATCTAGGGCCGGTCCACCTCGATTCACAATGTCGTCAACCACGAGCGGACACAACATCCCCGCCGTTTCTAACACCGGGCATTGGGCCACATTGTGTATCGCGGTAAGAAACTTTGGTCCGATATACTGCGGTGACATCCTGCCGTTGTTCTGTTCGATCAACCGTTCGGCTGCGTCTATATAAAATTCTAAGAACGCGTTACCTTGCGCGAACATTAAGAATGCGTTGTGTACTTTAATATGCGACGTCAGTTTATTCGGTCGACCGTCGAGTCGCTGAACCCATACTTCGCGGCCTAGTGCATAGTTGTCGCGCGGCAAAGAGAACTTTGCCGGGTTGAAAATAAGAAAATCTGCGTCGCACCAAACGACCCGTTCGTAGTTTTGTTTTAGCAATTCCCGTATTTTGAGCAGCCGAGCAATATCGCTCGCTATTACAACTTGGTCGCGGGTTTTATCGAGTACCGATTTTGGCACGTTTTCAAACAATTCGTCGCCAATGAATCGATGCTCATAGCGATTCTCTGCACACCAGCTTCTCACTGAATCGATGCAAGTAATCAGCCAATCGTGCGGCAAGGGGTTGCGATGCGATTGTAAAACAATGGTATCCGCCACGCGGCCGCCTACAGGCATCTCGAGCCCTGGGTACGCGCGCAACTGGTCAGTTTGAACATCTCCTGTTTAGACGACGAAACAAGAGTTACTGGGTCGCATCTAGTGATGGATATCATCGACGAGGCAATCGGCGACGCACTTTCCTGCGCTATTTATTGCCTCGATATGTTGCACCCCTGCCTCTCGGTCGGCCATTACAACCGTCAATTCGTCGTCCCAAAACACCGGTCGCTTGAAGTTTATGGTCAGTGAAATAGAGGTCGGCGAACGTGTTCGATAAACAGCTTCCAACAGAAAGCTCATCGTTTGTGTACCCGCGATAATGGGCGCCCGAAAGCCGAATTCTTTTGCGATGTGCACGTCGCTGTGGATCGGATTGTTGGTCCCTTCGCAGTAACCAACGGTCGCCTCCGGGGTGCATTGTTTAGTCAGAACATGGACATACTCGGGACGATTGAAATCGCGCGAGATTCGCTTATCACCCCGTTTCGATTCATACATCGGATCAATCAGCAATCCGTCGGGACGCACCTCAAACGGCACTTCGCCATCGGCATCGAAATAGCGCCACGCGCTTTGCAGTACCTCACCACGGGCATGAGGCACTAAATCGATGTTCTCTCCGCTAACTCTCAGGGATTCGCCGAGCAAGATTGGTCGATGCTGAATAATTCGGTGCGTCGTATGGACTTGTCCCCAGTCCGGCCGACAGGAGATAATCGTATTTGATGTCATCACAACGGGTAGACGACCGACAAGCGAGGGGTCCGCGACATTGCCGAAGATTTCGCGATCCAGATCGCACCAGCCGTGTAATCGGCGTTGCTCTTCTTCGGTAATAACGACTGTCTTATCTGGGTAGCGAAACCCGGTATCTAAACTATATTGCGAAGATTCTTCTAGGGTAGATATCGGTTCCATGTTTATAGCCCCACGGTGATCATCCGTTGTGATGATCATCTTGTCGTTCACGTGTCATTAGCAGTATTCATTTTTGCTTAAATTTGCCGAACTTCGGTGCACGTTTTTCGACAAACGCAGCGATACCCTCACGCGCATCGTCGGACAAAAACATTTGGCTTTGTTTCCGTTCTTCAAACGCCAACGTCTCGCCAAGAGATTCTTCTGCGCCAACGTAAACCCCTTGTTTAATCGCCGCGATCGCCTGGCGAGGACCGGCCGCAAGCTTGACTGCGCGTTTACGGACTTCCTCGCGAAACGTATCGGCCGGAAACACATTATTGACGATTCCGAGACGTAAAGCCTCTGCCGCATCGATCCGTTCGCCAAGCATCAGCAATTCCATCGCCATGCTCGTACCGACAATACGCGTTAACAAATAATGCCCGCCCCAATCTGGGACCAGACCGATCTTCACAAAGCTTTCTGCGAAAATAGCGTTTTGTGCGGCATAACGGATGTCGCAAGCGAGTGCTAAATTCATCGCACCGCCTGCTGCCGGCCCATTAATCGCCGCGACGACTGGCTTCGTCATCGCCCTAATCAACTGCACGACGCGTGCGGCCGTTTGCATTCGCGCGGTCAAGACGGTCGAATCATTTTTTGCTTGAAGAGCACCCATGCTTTTCACATCGCCGCCGGCGGCAAACGCATCTCCAACCCCGGTTATTACGACGCACCCCACGTCATCGTCGTCCTCCGACTGATTGAGCAACGTTTCAAGACGGTCCCGCGTCGTTTCCCCAAACGCATTGCGAACGTCAGGACGATTAAAGGCGATGGTCGCGACACGCTCGGCGCTTGAATATAACACTTCGTCACTTGTCACTAAGATTCTCCAGCAAACGGGTTTGGGTGCATTTTATGTTCGTACGATTATTTATCATCGTCCGGGCTCGTCCGCATTTTTACTCCGCCAATGCGGGTCTCATTTCCGCTGACCACTCACTATCCACAGCGGATCCGCACCACTTGGAGAACGATCGTCTAGCCGTGGTTCAATGAACTGTTGCGTACGCCGGATGTACTCAGCGATCAACTGAAGACGATCATTGGGATCCGCCTGCTGAAACGCTCGGATTGCTTTCGTCGGGAAACAGCGATGCGAGGTCGCGATAATTACTTGCCCTTGTGATCTCAACACGCGAGCAATTTCCGCGAATACTTCAAGCGGACGGATAAGGTATTGAATAGAAACTGCAATTAGAACGAAGTCGTAGGAATCGTTTGCGTAGGGCAACGTCGGTTCTATGTTTAAATCGTGAACCACATGACTCGATAATCGTCGGTTAGCTTCGAGTTCTGGTTGATTCATGCCGAGTCCCGAAACATTGCCCAATTCGATATCTTCGGGCAAATGTGAGATCCAGGACGACATGAGATCCAGCACATCCGCTCCGTCGAACAGCTTCTCGCGGTAAAATTCGGTCAACGCTTCGATAGTTTTTTCGTCAATGTGTGCAACCAAGCGCGGCGACTGATAAAAGAGCGCGTCGTTTGAGTCATCGGTTCGATCGAACAATGCCGGTGGTAAGGGTTCAGGCGGCTGCTGCGTCATTATCTGCTCACGGAATACAGTGATTGCTAAAATAGCTGAATGTTTTCTCGACCTTACTATGCGACAGCTGCATCCCGAAAGCGGTTAATTGATGTAACGCCGTCGAACGAAAACGGGAAAACTAGAGGTAGGGCCTCCGAAAGCACTTTAACATTCGAAAAATGCAACGCGTTCCGATTACGAATAATGTCCCGTAGCTCCTGCAACTCGCTCTCTCGCGAAACTTCGCTTGCAGAAGAGAAACCCGCGCCACGCGCCATCGAGACAAGATCCGTACATCCAGCGGTGGCGGTCGGCTGCCCGCCCGTTTCGCCGTATACCTCATTATCTAATACGACAACGCATAAGTTCGCTGGCGCTAAATTCGCGATTGTCGTGAGCATTCCGAGGGACATTAGAATATCGCCGTCACCAGTGAACAAGACGATGCGTTTTTGCGGTTGAGCCAGTGCGAGACCCAGTGAGAATGGTGCAGCTTGGCCCATCGCACCAATAAAACAAAAATTCCCAGGGACATTACCCGCCGCGCTTAAGTCCCACGTACACGATCCCAGCCCGGAAACTGCTAAAAGGTCGGACGGACGGTCTTCGAGCAAGTATTTTATGCTGGGCCTTCGCTTAAGCATCGAATCTATCCTTCTTTAAATTGTTTCGCGCCGATAAGTTTTTGCGACAGAAGTACGGCTGCAGATTGCCGTGTGTTAAATGCTAAGTTCGCCGCAGCCTCCACCGTTGCACCCACTTCGTGCGCTTCATTTATTCTAAATATCCGCACGCCCATCGCTTCAAGTACGCCAGGCGTTCCTTGCCCCATTGGAATTTGCCACGGAACAAATTCACCCCATTCGCCCCGCATCGAAACGATAGTAAGTAACGGTATGCGGCAACTCGCAGGCAAGGACAAGGCGTTTACCGTATTTCCCACCCCACTGGACTGCATTAACAGCACACCCTTTGTTCCACCCGCCCACGCGCCGCACAGCAAACCCACACCATCTTGTTCAGAAGTGAGCGTCACGAGTTTGATCCCCGGCGCTTCATCACACATTTTTAGTAGCGGGCCATGTCCGGCATCGGGTACGTGGGTGACAATTGAAATATTTTGCCCGACAAGCACAGAGAAAATGTCTGCGTGCCAATCGATGCCTTGGGTTGTTGCCATACTAGTGCCTGAATTACTTATCGAAAAAGCGTTGAAAGGGCCACTGCCCGTCGATTAGTGACTAGCGGAGGATGATGTGCATTTTTTAGCTAGACGTCTAGCAGTCGTGCCGGAAATTAGGCAAACAAATGGCGACGGCATCGAATTATTGACTCTCCTTGGCCTGCGCGCGACCATGTATTCAGCAGTTCGAGAGTGCGGGGATAGTGAGATGGCAAGTGGCTGGGCAAAAGACGGCGCGGTACAAGAACAGATCGACGCCAGCGTCGCGGAGGCCGTAAAGCTTGCGCGAAGCCGGATCAGCGACGGCGAAAGTCTCGTTGACTGTAAAGATTGTGGAGACACTATCCCGGAAGCACGACGCGAGGCGGTACCGGGAGTTCGCCGGTGTGTCGCTTGCCAAGAATCTTTCGACGAAGAGCAACATCGCTCGGGAGCAATAAATCGACGCGGGAGTAAAGATAGCCAGCTTCGATAAATGCCATCCTCGAAACTCGATGCCTATCATCGCTTGTTGCAAGTCTTCTGGACCAAACGAACCGGTCGCCGAACCTAGCTCCGTGCACTAGGAATTTCTAACCGACTAATTTTTTCCGAACCAACAACACGTTAAACTAATCATATGCAGGAATATCGGATAATTGGGGTCGAGTCGTCTCCTTACGCAGTTAAAGTTCGCGCCGTCATGCGCTATCGGCGAATTCCGCATAGATGGGTCGCCAGAATGCCCCAATTTTTCGACGAAACCGCGCACGTTCGTCCGCTCATTATGCCGGTCGTGCAGTTTCCGGAAGGCGATTACCGGACAGACAGCACGCCAATTATTCGAGATTTAGAGGCACTGCATCCAAACCAACGAAGTGTTTGGCCAACAAACCCGG
>CAWLAW010000246.1:0-5385 GCA_963854885.1 Gammaproteobacteria bacterium
TCAGGACCCATATTTCCGAGCGCGGCACTCATTCCGCCTTGCGCAGCAACCGTATGACTGCGCGTGGGAAACACTTTCGTAATGCACGCGGTCGATAATCCTTCCGCCGCCATGCCAAATGTGGCTCGAAGTCCGGCGCCGCCAGCGCCAACTACGATGACGTCGTATTGATGTTCGATCAGCTTATACGCTTCAGTCATAGCCTAGTTTGTTCCAAATGAGATTTTTAGAATCGCGACGATTGACACTAACCCGCATAGTACAGTGCCTAGATTTAGGCAAATAATACTCGAAAGTTTTAGCCATTCGGCATGCAGATAATCTTCTATTACGATCTGCACTCCCAGTTTAACGTGATAGAGCAAAGCGCCGATTAGCGCCACCAGGAGGGTCGTGACAATGGGCGATTGGATCCAGGCTGTGACCTCGGCGTACGTCGCATCGAAGACGCACACGAGGTTAACGACGAACCATATTGACAAGGGAATTAATGCAATTGCGGTTAAGCGTTGGTGCCAAAAGTGACCCGTTCCTTCCTTTGCCGATCCAAGGCCGCGGACTTTCGCGATATCTGCCTCGAGACTCATGGTGCGGCTCCTTGTGCCATTGCGTAGCCCCAAGTGAGCGCCGTCAAAAGTAGCGAAGAGGCAATTACCGCGTAGCCGGTGGCGTATAATGTTTTCAATTCAAATCCCGCACCGATGTCCCAAAATAGGTGACGAACGCCATTGCACAAGTGAAAATAGAATGAAAAAACCGAAAGACCGAGTAACATTTTTGCCGGAATTGTGCTGAGACATTCTCGAGCGACCATATAGCTTTCTTCGCCGCCCGCTATTGAGATTAACCAATAAGCCAAAACTAGCGTTCCGGCGCTGAGAAACATTCCTGTGCCGCGGTGGGTAATCGACAATATTGAGGTCAGCTGCGGACGATAAATTTGTAAATGCGGTGATAGTGGTCTGCTACTCATATTTAGTCGCTCGTCTGTTCTAGTTCAGCTAGCCCAGGGGGCTGAATTTTGTCTACTCGCACGCTAGTCGGTCTGTGGCGTTAATGCTTACTTAGTCTGTCCCAACGTCGACCAGCGTTGCCAACTCTAAAAATCGACACAGCGTCCTTTGCTTTCCCAATCGCCATAACGGGTGGGTTCTAACCCAGCAGGGCCGCCGTATTCGGCAGTTTTAGCTCCTGTCTCTTCACTCTTGCCAATTATACTCTGATCTATCCTGTCGGCGGAATCTGGCGGGCTCGGTTCGTCGCTCGAGTCATTTTCGGTGGGTAATTCGTCGGGAGTATTTGATGGTTTACTCATGGCTCGTGGTCAGCTCGTATTTCAGATATGGTGAAAAGACATCCGCGCATAGCTTAACAGATGGAACCGTTAGCTTCGCCTATACATATTCCGATTTCATCGTCACCGTCGATTTCGCGGCTGGTTGTGGCCGGCCACCTACTAATCGTTGCTCTGCTAGTATTGGGGTTCCGTTTCGGTTTCTACCTGGCCGTTGGAACGGCTGCGATGATGGCAAGTTTTTATCTCCAGTACCGCAATACAGTTCAGCTCCGCACACGCGTGGCAGCGATTTTGCTGCGCTCAGACGGCCAGTGGAACATCGTTAGCCCCGAAGGCGCAATTGCCGATGTTAAAGCGGCAAAGTGCTTATTCGTTTCGCCGTACTTAGTCGTTCTGCGCATTTTGCCAATCGCAGAACCGGCACTCCACATTGTGCTTTCGCACGATAATACTTCCGCGGATTCGTTCCGACGACTTCGGGTTAGGCTGCGTTTTCCGGGCTAACGATAGGTATCCTGTTCGCGTTCTAAATCTGGATCAAATGAACCGGGTTCGCCACGCTAGCCACAATTTGCGAATGGGAGTGAGCTCGATGCGATGGTCCCAGATTCTAAAGCCGTCGTTTTTCATTTCGAGCACGGCCTGCAGGACGATTTTGCTTAGCGTATACAACGCCAGGTGGCGTCGTTGGGCCGCGCGGTCGGCGCTTGCGTGAAGCGCGATAATTTTATCGATGACAGTTTTCGATTCTGATTCGAGTAAGCGCACCACCCCGGTAGATTTTTTACTAGATTGGATCTCATCCCAACTGCAGCGCGCCGCGACTAAACTTTCATTCGAGATTCGTCTGATTCCGCCAAGCGCGAGAGATCTCAGGTTTAGCAGCGAATAGACGATCTCTATGCAAAGACCAAGATCCGTTGCGTTACGAAGTTGATCGCCCTCAATTGAATGCTGAAGGTTCGCTTTGAATTTATAAATTGGTGCGTAGGTTTGTTCGTACCACATTGATTGTTCAGTTCTCTTATCTCGCGTTTGGCCGCTTAATTCATCGTCTAAACCAGCCACCAGCGATCGGATAGCGCAACAAAATTCGAAATTTGCCCAGGCATGATCGCGACAGCTTTGTGTGAGTTGATGGCTTGGCTTGCCTTGCTCCAGTCGATCGGCTTCTAAGCGCCACCATTCCAATTTGACTCGCGCGACTCCGCGATCCGAAACCATTAGTGGAATCGCCTCGATTTCAGCTTTCACCGCGCTAATTAAAATAAGTCGCTCGCGAAGTTCAACTGGAACGTACAACATGGCGTAGTGCAAATCGCTCCCGGGAATGACGAGAGATGCGGCTATATCGAGCATAAGAGACGAGCGCTCAGCGTTGCGTTGATGTGCGGGCAGATCGCCTAAGGCGACCGGGCGGCGCGGGCAGTTTCACGTCGAGCAGAGTAGAAGTACTCAGAAATTCTCGACGTCATTGCAATGCTAGCCAATTTGTCACCTCCAGCGGATGTCCAATCACCCCGTCTGCACCCCAATTCATCGGTTCTTCATCGGCCGGTATATAACCATAAGTCGCGACGACCGTGCGCATGCCGGCGGCGTTTCCGGCGATAACATCGCGCTCGGCATCGCCGATATACATGCAATTATTCGACGCAATGCCAAGACACTTGGCGGCAAGGATTAACGGCGCAGGGTGTGGTTTTTTTTCTTCGATGGTGTCACCGCTGATTACAACCGCGGCCCGGTCATGAAGTCCCATTTGATTCAATAGCGGGCGCGTTAGGTGCCCCGGTTTATTTGTCACGATGCCCCAGGGAATGTCGTTGCGTTCGAGAGTCGCTAAAACAACGTCCATGCCCTCGAATAATATCGTTTTGACAGCCACGTTTTCCGCATAGTGGCGGAGTAGATATTGTCGAAATTCTTCCGCGCGATCGCTGTCCGCCGGAGCGGGGCAGCCGAGAGAAGTTAGCGCGTAGCTACCATGGGAAACCAGCGGACGGATTTCTTCCAACGGCATTTCGCTTAGTCCGTAATTCACTCGCGCTTGGTTTAGCGCAGCGGCTAGATCTGGGGCCGTATCAAGCAGCGTGCCATCTAAATCAAATAGTACGGCGTGAGGTATTTCGGCAAGCACGTCGCTCACTATTCGAACGAAAAATGAGCGAGGTAGTTGATTGAGATGTCGTGGTTTAGCGTTGCAGTTCCCAAATTCGGTTGGTATTTAATTCCGGCAAACTCACAGGCGCTTAAACCGGCAGCTCTTGACCAGCGAGCTAATTCCGATGGTTTAATAAATTTTTCATAATCGTGTGTTCCTTTTGGGAGGATCTGCAATACGTATTCCGCGGCGAGGATAGCGAGCGCGTAAGCTTTAGCAGTACGATTTATTGTCGATACAAACAGGTGACCGTCGGCGCAAAGCTGTTGGCTACACGCGTTGACGATGCCTTGAGGATCGGGCACATGCTCTACTAATTCCATACACGTTACGACGTCGAATGAATGAGTGTTCGACCGTGAGAATTCCTCTACTGTCGTGCATTCGTATGTAATATTTTTGCGAGCCAATTCACCATGCGCTCGCGCGACGTCGATCAACTCAGCGCTCGCGTCTATGCCGGTAACGCTGGCCCCTGCATCGGCAAGATATTCGCTCAATATTCCGCCGCCACACCCAACGTCAAGCACACGCGCGCCATTGAGCGTCGCGCGTTCGGCAACGAATTTTCCACGGCAAGGATTTAGATCATGTAGTGGTTTGCTAGGGCCATTACGATCCCACCAGGAGTTCGCGAGCAGCGAGAACTTGGCAAGTTCATTTTCATCGATGTTGTCCATTAGAGGCCTAACGCGACAAGTATCTTAAGTGAGCGCTGTCGCTCAATCGACTTCTCGGACAATTCTAAACCCCGTCGTGATGTTCGCGTTACCGACAGCGAGATAGGTCCGAGACGCCGAGCGGATTTTCTGCGGACCATCTCGAAATGACCCGCCGCGCACGACCTTTTCTTGGCTGTCTTTTAGTCTCGCGCTAACGTCGCTAGGTGCCCCCGCATAGTTATCGAACCAGGCGTCTTGAACCCACTCTTGGACATTACCTACCATATGGTACAGCCGAAAGTTGTTGCGATTAACCGATCTATCGTTATTGGCGAGTGGCGTGTCCTTGGTACCGCGAAAACTAAATCGAGCGTCCGTTGGCGAGGCTTCATCCCCGAAGGGGTAGGGTGTGCTCGTCCCGCCGCGAGCGGCATACTCCCATTCTGACTCACTCGGTAACCGGTAAGTCGCATTAGTTTTGCCGGATAACCAGCGAGCGTAATCTGCCGCCATTTCCCAGGTAACGTTCACAACGGGTAGGTTTACATCGCTCCAAGGTTGCGTTGGGCAAGTAAGCTTTTTCGCCTGACAATAGAGGCTAAATTCGCGCTGGCTAATTTCGTAAACGCTTACGGCAAATGGGCGATCGACGGTTATCGCGCGTTGCGGTCGCTCCTCGGTGCTCTTGCCACCCATGTTGAATGTGCCGACGGGCAATACGGCGAGTTGCGGGCCGTTAATTTTGTCACCAAGAGCATCGCGGCAATACGGTCGACGCTGCTTGGCCAAAGCGGCACGGCAGCCCGATTTCTTCGTACCGCTTTTAGTTATCGGCGTCGCTTTAGTAGGGTCACTGTCGCGAATAGGATTAACCGCAGCTACCGCCGTCGCGACGCTAGTTGCGGCAACACCTTCTACAGCATCGCGAATATCTGGGGTCGTCGGCGAAAGTGTTTCTGGAGTCTCAACGTTGCTGTGGGAATCAGGAACGCTCGGAATAGTTACTGCTGCGCCATCACCTTCAGGTGAAGCAGGTTCGGCGCTGGCTTCAAGATTGTCGTCGCGTTGCGGTTCTTCGCCTGCGATTTCGATTATCGGATCGAGGGTGACATCTGTGAGCTCTTCAATCGGGGCAGTGCCTCCCAGTTCCATTTGGCTATCAAATGACTCCGCTGCGACGATGTCGGAAGCAAATATTTCACGGCTGTCCAATTGAGCAGCGAGCCATTCTACTTCGAGTCGTTGGACTCGTTCGCTTTGTG
>CAWLAW010000247.1:0-5380 GCA_963854885.1 Gammaproteobacteria bacterium
TAAAAACGCGCCAACGGCGCTTTGAGTAGGATCATCCGAGCAAGCAACGTAGCGTTGATTCTTATCGAGACGATTCGCTTGCAAGCACAAAATGTTGAAGGGAATATTTTGCGAACGACCTAGAATGCTGCTCGCATGCTCTTCTGGATAACGGATATCTAACCATTGTGCACCGCGATCTATCTGCGTTGTCGCCGATATAGCGCTGATTTCGCGCAGTAATGGCTTGCGGATCAATTCGTCAAAGGTGACTTTTCGTATCTGAATTGGCCGTGCTCAACCCAGGTTACTCAATGAAAATTCCGTGATTGCACGCTTAAGCGCCCGAGCAATGATGAATGGTCGTGCAGGCGCTTAGCGATAACATGCACAACCTCGCCTTGGCGCTGCACCTCACCGACCACGCCCATTAAGTGCGCACCAAGTACTTCGCGTCGTTGCGTTTCAACCAAATTTGACCAAACGATGAGGTTAATCACGCCGGTTTCATCTTCTAGGGTAATAAACACCACACCGGTCGCCGTTCCTGGACGTTGTCGAGAGATCACCAAGCCCACGGTATTGATCGACGAGCCATGCTTGCATGCTCGGATATCCGCAGCAGTGACATAGGACTTTCGCTCGAATCCTCGGCGCAATAACGCCAGTGGATGGCGGCCTAAAGTTAAGCCTAAAGTCGCATAGTCCGCGGTAACTTCCTCACCTTCTCGAGGTCGGCGCAGGATCGGCAAGCCCTCGGCAATTGTCGCCTCACCGAACACTGGCAATGCCGGCTCGACGCCTAAAGCCGCCCAACTCGACTGATGTCTATTGCCCGATAGTGCAGCTAGCGCACCTGCATTCGACAACGCATTTAACGCGCCTCGGTCGAGATCGGCGCGGCGCGCCAAGTCAGTGACGTGCTCGAATGCACGTTGTTTTCGCGCTTGCATTAAGCGTTCTGCAGCGGCGTTTTGTAAGCCTTTTATCAAACGCAAACCGAGGCGTAGTGCTGGTTTGTCAGGTTGCTCGGACGGTTCAAGCGTGCACGCCCAATCGCTGTGCGCTACATCAACCTCGCGTATTTCAACTCCAGCGCGACGTGCATCTTGAACGAGTTGTGACGGCGCATAAAAACCCATCGGCTGACTGTTCAGTAAAGCGGCGGTAAATGCGGCCGGATGATGACATTTAAGCCATGCTGAAACATAGGCTAATAACGCAAAACTTGCGGCGTGCGATTCCGGAAAGCCGTACTCGCCGAATCCTTGGATTTGATTAAAAATGCGTACCGCAAAATCACTGTTATAGCCTCGCGCGAGCATGCCTTCTATCAACTTATCGCGGAAGTGATTGATCCCACCGTTGCGTTTCCATGTTGCCATTGAACGGCGCAACTGATCGGCTTCGCCCGGGGTGAATCCTGCTGCGACCATCGCGATCTTAATTACTTGTTCTTGGAACAGCGGCACCCCTAGGGTGCGCTCCAACACGCCGCGAACTTCTTCGCTCGGATAATCCACCGCTTCTTCACCATTCCTCCGTCTTAGATAGGGATGCACCATCTCCCCTTGAATCGGCCCCGGACGAATGATCGCAACTTCGATAACCAAGTCGTAATAACACTTAGGTCGAAGGCGTGGCAGCATTGCCATTTGAGCGCGCGATTCGATTTGGAATACCCCAACAGTGTCGGCTCGCTGAATCATGGCGTAGGTTGCCTTATCTTCCGCTGGCACGCTGTGGAGTTGAATTTTCTCGCCGCTGAATTCCTCGATCAGTTCAAAAGAACGGCGAATCGCGCTCAACATACCGAGGCTCAAGCAATCAACTTTAAGTAAACCCAACGCATGTAAATCGTCTTTATCCCATTGAATCACTGTGCGTTCGGGCATTGCCGCATTTTCAATCGGCACGAGTTCATACAACGGTTGATCGGAGATCACGAACCCTCCAACATGTTGGGAGAGGTGTCGAGGGAAGCCAATAAGCGTCGAAATAAGCGTAACCAGCCGCACAATAACGGGGTTATCCGGATCGAAACCGACCTCTCGCAAACGCTCCGGAATATGACTTTTGCCGTCCCACCAAAATACATTTTTTGCCAAACGGTCAACTTGGTCGAGACTCATGCCCAGCACTTTCCCAACATCGCGCACAGCGCTACGCGCTTTATAGCTAATCACTGTCGCCGCAATTGCAGCTCTCTCCCGGCCATATTTTTGATACACGTATTGGATAACTTCTTCGCGACGGTCATGTTCAAAATCGACATCAATATCAGGCGGCTCATTACGTTCTTTTGACAAGAACCGTTCGAAGAGCATTTCCATACGCGATGGATCAACTGCCGTAATACCGAGACAAAAGCACACCGCAGAATTCGCCGCCGAGCCACGTCCTTGGCACAAAATACCTCGTCCTCGGGCGAATTTTACGATGTCGTATACCGTTAGGAAAAATGCTTCGTAACGTAACTCTGCTATCAGTTTTAATTCATGCTCGATGAGCTGCGAGACTTTTTCGGGTGTCCCGCCAGGCCAACGTTCACGCAACCCTTGTGTCGTCAAGATACGCAGATGTTCGCTCGGCCCCAAACCTTGTGGAACGAGTTCTCGAGGATACTCATAAGACAACTCATCCAAGGAGAAATGACACTGATCGGCTATCCGGGTACTTTCGCAAAGTTCTTGCGTGCGATAAAACTTCGCCAATCGTTCACGCGGTCTGAGATAACGCTCATGGTTTGGATGGGTTTCGGCAGCAGCAGCTTGCAAACTCAGTCCCAAGCGGATCGCAGTCACGGTATCAGCGATCGCATAACGCTCGTGGCGGTGCATGTGCACATCACCACACGCTACTAGTGGTAGGCAGAATGTCGCCGCCAAATTTTCTAACCGTGTGCGATGTCCGCCATCTGCACCGCTGTAGAGTTGCTCGATTGCGATCCAGACGCGTTCATCGAACGTCTGCCGAAGCCACTTTGCTGCCGCGTGATCGGCTCGTCGGTCACCGACAAACCAGATGACTAAAGCCTCTTTTAGGATTGCCTCGAGATCCGCTCGGTGCAATTCGTAGGCGCCTTTTTCACAACGACGACGACCGAGGGTTATCAGCTGTGAAATTTCGGCATATGCACGACCACTAGATGCCAGCAGTACCACACGCGGGCCGTCACTCAGTTGGATTTCCGTGCCAATAATCAGCTGTAAAGATAGTTTTTTTGCTGCCACGTGGGCCCGCACAACGCCCGCTAATGAACACTCATCAGTAATCGCTAACGCCTCGTAACCTAAATTGTAGGCTTCTTCTACAAGTTCTTCGGGGTGCGAGGCGCCGCGAAGAAAGCTGAAATTACTCACACAATGCAACTCCGCGTAACGCGGACGGTCAGAATTAGGCTGGATATCAGGCATGACTTTTATACTGTTTATTTATACAGTATTGTGTGTCACGCCGCGCTCCTAGATCAAGTGGGACATGAAGCGGGCAACTTCTTGCAATCGTAGCTACAATTAGCGAATACACGGCGGCGACGCTGTGACCAGACCAATACAACACTTTTGAAAGGAAGAGACTCAAATGAAGCTAGGAACCATTCACACCCTGCTTATCGCTGGCGTTCTGACCCTACTCGGCTCCAGCCCTGCCACCGCAGCAGGCGGCATCGAAGTTGGACTACTCACGTGTAATGTTGTCCCCGGATCACGCGTTAATTTGTTGATTCGATCAACTGCCGACGTCGAGTGTCTATTCGAAAATAATGGCGTTACCGAGGAGTATTTCGGTGAAACCGGCATTGCACTTGGCCTAGACTTGAGCATTCGTACGAACGAAAAAATGGCGTTCACCGTGATCGCTGCGACCGACGAAGTCGGCCCCGGCGCGAAGGCATTAGGCGGAAAATACGTTGGCGGGCAAGTTTCAGCCGCGGCCGGCCTCGGGATCGGCGCCAAAGCGCTGATCGGTGGTGGAGCCAAAAACATTGGCTTACAACCGCTCGCTCTAGAAACCAGCACGGGAATTGGAATCGCCGGCGGATTAGGGTTCCTGTACATCGAAGCTCGGTAATTACACTCGAGCTGTGCCGAAAAACTGGTCGAGCCGCTCACGACCGCCATGGATGGCGGAAGTGCCGATCATGCAGGAGCGATTTCCGGCCGACCGCCATGGATGGCGGAAGTGCCGATCACGCAGGAGCGATTTCCGGCCGACCGCCTCGATCGGTAAAACTCAGAATTCCCGACCCTGATATTTAAGATCCCGGCAAAGCGTTCCGATATCCTCATAGGAGACCATCTCTCAACCTGAGGTTCGCATGCCGAAATCAACTAGCGCGTCATGGCCGCGCACCGTCCGCATTGCCGTATTGGCAATTTTCCTTAACGTCACTACGACCCCAGTCCACGCGGCGAACGAAAGCCCCGAACGCCGACTCAGCCAATTTGTACTCGATCGCTATGAAGACGGTCGGCGCCTCATCCAGGGACCAAGCGAAATTAAACCGCCTCGCGTCGATGAGAATTGGAGTTGTGTTGAACTCTATGAGCGACGCGTCGATTTACTTCGCGAAACGAATCATTACAAGCCGCCATATTGGGACGACCCACGCAATCAGGCCGCGATCTTCATCGGTACGGTATGGACACCAGCATTTTATTTTCTTGGCTACAGTGCGGTTGCTGCACACCTCGACGACCTAAACGGCAATAACCCACGAACGCACTTAGACGCCTTACGGCGCGCATCTGCACGCCAGCGGTGTTTCGAGAAATAACCCCGTTTGAGTGTCGCGCTTAGTCAGGTCAATAATCCTCAAATTACGTGGTTCTACGGCACGTAACGCGCGAGTTAAGTTCTCCGTTACGGAAAAAATCGGTATCATTGGAATTCCGATTCTAATCAGGCCGATTGGCCCACCCGTGTAAAACTATGTTCGAATCATTATCCGCTTTGCCTGCCGATCCGATCCTGGGCTTAATGGCCGCCTATCGAGAAGATCCCAATACCAATAAAGTCGACCTCGGGGTTGGTGTCTATCGGGACGATGACGGAAATACGCCCATCCTAAAATGCGTCGTTGCCGCCCAGCACCTGCACAATGAACAGGAAATCACCAAGAGCTACATCGGCCCACCGGGTGAGCCCGAATTTAATCGCGCAGTGCAAGAATTATTGTTCGGTGCATCGAGTGCCGCGCTGGCAGACGGACGAATTAGTTCGGCGCAGACGCCAGGGGGCTGCGGCGCGCTGCGCGTCGCTGCGGAATTGATTGATCGTGCGCGTCCCGGTGCAAGCATTTGGGTGAGCGATCCGACATGGGCAAATCATGTCCCATTACTGTCGGATGCCGGTCTCGCAATTAAAACCTATCCTTATTTCGATCGCGAGACTAGTGGCT
>CAWLAW010000248.1:0-5323 GCA_963854885.1 Gammaproteobacteria bacterium
GTCGAATGTTCGAGGCGATTACCCGGATCTGTTTGTTCGCGTCTGCAAGCGCGGCCGGGTCAAGTCGTGCAAGGCGATCGAGTAGTTCGGCCGTGTTCATTTGGATTCCTTGTCTGTTTTTCGTTTAAGGAAGTACGGCGGCGAACAGTTAGTCCACCTTGGTACTATCTTGGCGAGTGTTTATTGCGCGCCCAACGATAGCCAGTCGCGCGGAACTAAATAATCAGTATAGAGTTCGGCTTCTTGCGTATCCGGGTCGGGTTGCCAGTTGTAGCGCCACTGGACGCTTGGCGGTAGCGACATAAGGATTGATTCCGTACGACCACCTGTTTGTAAGCCGAATAAAGTCCCTCGGTCGTAAACCAGGTTGAATTCGACGTAACGCCCGCGTCGGTATAATTGAAATTCTCGCTCTGCTTCTGTGAACGGACTGTCGTTGCGTCGCCGGACGATCGGCAAGTACGCCTGCAAATAGCTGCTGCCGACGCTTTTTAAATACTCAAAACACCTTTCCATCGGCCATTCGTTTAAATCGTCAAAAAAAAGTCCGCCGATTCCACGCTGCTCATTGCGATGCTTGAGATAAAAATAATCGTCACACCATTGTTTGTGCTTGGCATATACGTCTGTCCCGAATGGATCGCAGGCCGCCTTGGCGGTGCGGTGCCAGTGCAATGCGTCCTCTTCGTAACCGTAGTAGGGGGTTAGATCGTAACCACCGCCGAACCACCACACCGGTGGCAAGCCATCGGCCGTTGCAACAAAAAATCGAATGTTTGCGTGCGACGTCGGTACGTGTGGATTGTTCGGGTGGACAACCAGCGACACACCCATCGCTTGGAACGCGCGGCCATTTAATTCCGGCCGTTTCGCGGTGGCCGCCGGCGGTAATGAACTGCCGGACACCTCAGAAAAATTAACTCCGGCTTGTTCGAACACACCACCGTTGCGCAGTACTCGAGTGCAGCCACCGCCGCCACCGCCATCACGTTCCCAAACGTCTTCGAGAAATTTTTGGTCGCCATCGGCACCGCTCAGGCCCGCGCATATTGAGTCTTGTAGCGCGCGTAAATATTCGCGCACTTGTGGCACTATTGCGGCGACTAAGGTGGCCTCACTCATACGGACTTCTCATCGGTTGGAAATATCAATTAAACGTTTAATTTGCTAATGTACGCGCCCTCTTCATCAAAATCGAATTGGCATTGACCATGACTGCCCGCACAGCCACGATCTCACGCAACACGAACGAAACGCAAATCACCGTAAGCGTTAATCTCGATGGTAATGGTGAAAGTTCGTTCGAGACGGGCTTGCCGTTCCTCGACCATATGATGGATCAAATTGCGCGGCACGGAATGATTGATATCAATATCCAAGCGCATGGTGATCTCGATATCGATGACCATCACACCGTCGAGGACATTGGCATCACTTTAGGGCAAGCGGTCGTCGAAGCATTAGGTTCGAAGGTTGGGATCCGGCGATACGGCCACGCCTATGTGCCGCTTGATGAAGCCTTGTCACGGGTTGTGTTGGATTTATCCGGTCGCCCGGGTCTCGAATACAAGGTTGAGTTCCCGCGCCCCTCAGTTGGCAATTTTGACGTAGATTTATTCCGCGAGTTTTTCCAAGGATTCGTGAACCATGCCAAGGTGACTATGCACATCGACGCGTTGCGCGGCCGCAACGCGCACCACATCATTGAGACAATTTATAAGGCTTTTGGTCGGGCTTTGCGCATGGCAGTGGAACTCGATCCAAGAATGGCCGGTACGATGCCGTCAACGAAGGGCTCTTTGTAAGTGGGTATGTGGTTCGAGCTCGTCGCGCAACTGCGCCGACTGCGTATCGCTTAAGCCAGTTCTACGATGGAAAGTGTTGCGGTCTTAGACTACGGAAGTAGTAACCTGCGCTCAGTGGCTAAAGCATTGCAATTCGTTGCCGATGGCGATCATCAGGTGATAGTGAGTAGCGATCCAGCGGAAATATTGCGCGCGGATCGAATCGTGTTCCCCGGCCAAGGCGCGATTGGCGACTGTATGCGAAGCCTCACGAGCTGTAACCTTATTGATGCGATTACTGAAGGAATAAAGACCCGCCCGTTTCTCGGAATTTGCCTCGGTTTACAGTCATTAATGAGTTCCAGTGACGAAGATAGTGGCACTGAATGCTTGGACATATTCGACGGTAAAGTCTCTCACTTTCGCCGCAATGCAGGACCAGGTGATGATGGTTCGCCTAGGAAAATCCCGCATATGGGCTGGAATGAGGTCGAATGGCAAAAGCCACATCCGCTGATTGCTGGAATACCATCCCGATCTCGATTTTATTTTGTCCACAGTTATTTTGTTGAACCAAAAGCGCGCGAGATTGTGATGGGGGAGACTGAGTATATCGACAGATTCGTGTCGGCTTTAGCATCGAGCAATGCGTTTGCGACTCAGTTTCACCCGGAGAAAAGCGCCGACGCCGGCCTCCAGTTGCTGGAAAATTTTCTGCATTGGGACGGTGTCCCGTAGTACTCATTTAGGCTTTACGCTGCAGCGCTCGGTAACCAATATCGCGGCGATGAAACGCGCCGTCGAATGAAATCTCATCAACACGAGAATACGCTGCCTGCTGAGCTAAGCGAACACTCGCCCCGAGACCGACGGCACATAATACGCGACCGCCGGCGGTAACAATTTCGTCGCCGCGTGCGGCAGTCCCAGCGTGAAATACAAATGTGTCCGCCGCGGGTGCTGCTTGTAAACCGGATATCACCTTGCCGTTCTCGTAGTCGGCGGGATAACCACCCGAAGCTATCACAACCCCTAGCGCTACCCGATCGTCCCAATCTAGTGCTATTTGCTCCCCTTTACCTTCAAGTAAGGCGAGGCAAGCTTCGCTTAAGTCGGAGCGCAGGCGCATCATGATTGGCTGGGTTTCGGGATCGCCGAAGCGGCAATTATATTCCAATACCTTCGGTACGCCGTTCGCGTCTATCATTAAGCCGGCGTAAAGGAAGCCCGTATACGGTCTTCGGTCGGCAGCCATACCTGCCAAAGTTGGCTTTATCACGTCGTGGATAATTCGTTCGTGCAATCGTTGATCAACAATTGGCGCTGGGCTGTACGCGCCCATTCCTCCGGTATTCGGACCGCGATCACCGTCGTCGCGTGCTTTATGGTCCTGCGATGTCGCAAACGGGATGATATGTTCGCCGTCCGTCATAACGATAAAACTGACCTCTTCGCCGGCCAAAAATTCTTCAACCACAATTCTTTTGCCCGCCGCCCCGAACGCATCACCGGACAACATCGATCGTGCCGCGTCGATGGCTTCGTCGTGGCTAGAAGCGATAACGACGCCTTTACCGGCAGCAAGTCCGTCAGCCTTAACAACGATGGGGACAGACCGGGAGCGGATGTAAGTCGTGGCTACGTCGATGTTCTCAAACGTTTCAAACTCCGCGGTCGGAATAGCGTGGCGTTTGAGGAAATCTTTCATGTAGGCTTTAGAACCTTCCAGTTCCGCAGCGTCTCGTCGCGGCCCGAAGCAGCGCAAGCCGGCGAGATTAAACACGTTGACGACCCCGGCAACGAGCGGCGCCTCCGGTCCGACGATAGTCAATTCGATTTTCTTTTCACGCGCGAACGTGACTAGACCGCTGATATTGTCCGCCGCAATGTCGATGTTTTCTACTTTCGGTTCTTGCGCGGTACCGGCGTTTCCGGGTGCGACATACACTTGTGAGACACGATCTGATTGCGCGACTTTCCACGCAAGCGCATGTTCTCTGCCACCGCCGCCAATTATGAGTACTTGCAAACTAGGAAAACTCCACGACTAGTGTCGAAAATGGCGCATGCCAGTGAACACCATTGCCATGCCATGCTCGTTGGCGCTCTCGATGACTTCTTCGTCGCGCATCGATCCACCGGGTTGGATGACGGCAGCGATTCCAACCTCCGCGGCCGAATCGATTCCATCTCGAAAAGGAAAAAATGCGTCCGACGCCATGACCGAACCCTGTACTTCAAGTCCTTCGTCGGCGGCTTTTATCGCGGCAATTCTTGCGCTATACACACGGCTCATCTGTCCTGCCCCTACGCCTACTGTGCGCAAGTCCTTAGCATAGACAATCGCGTTTGATTTAACGCATTTCGCAACCCGCCAAGCAAACAGGAGATCGCGCAATTCTTCTTCGCTTGGCGAACGCGCCGTAACGACCCTCAGTTCATCAGCCGAAAACTCGTAACGAAATGGGTCGCGGTTTTGGATCAGTAATCCTCCCGTGACGCGTTTGTAATCCCACTCAGGACGTAGTGAAGGATCTCGCGGACCTAAGCGCAACAGACGCAAATTAGTTTTCGTCGCACAAATATCTCGTGCTTGCGCCGACACGGAGGGCGCTGCGATAACTTCAGCGAATTGACGCTCGGTAATCATTGTTGCGGTTTCGGCATCCAACTCGCGATTGAACGTAATAATGCCACCGAATGCAGAGGTCGGATCGGTCGCATAAGCTCGGTCATAAGATTCTGCGATAGTTGCGGATTGTGCTACGCCACAAGGATTCGCGTGTTTTACAATACAGCATGCGGGTTCGTTGAATGCCCAAACACATTCGATTGCCGCATCACTGTCGGCGATATTGTTGTAGGACAATTCCTTGCCTTGCATTTGCTCGGCACTGGCAATGCTGCCGCTTGGCGGATCGTTGTCCAAATAAAACGCGGCGTTTTGATGCGGATTTTCCCCGTAACGCAGATCCTGTTTTTTTGTGACATGGATTTGGACGTTGGCTGGGAATTCGTCGTCGCGGATTTGAGCACTGAGATATTCACTGATCGCGTTGTCATAAGCCGCGGTATGGGCGAATGCTTTTGTTGCTAATGAATACCGCAACACGGCGTCCAAACTGTTGTTGCCCAGCGCCTCTATGATTCTAGCGTAATCGTTTGGATCGACCACGATCGCGACATCCCTATGGTTCTTTGCCGCAGCGCGGACCATTGTTGGGCCGCCGATGTCAATATTCTCGATAGCATCTGCCAACGTGCAATCCGGTTTCGCGATGGTTTGCTCAAACGGATAAAGATTAACCACAACGAGATCGATTGGCTTAATGCCGTGCGCCTGCATAACCTCATTGTCCTGCGGTCGCCGAGCCAAAATACCGCCGTGAACCTTAGGGTGTAATGTCTTTACTCGACCATCCATCATTTCCGGGAAGCCGGTATAGTCTGCGACTTCCGTGACAGCGATGCCAAGCTTCTGCAGTTGTTTTGCGGTACCGCCAGTGGACAGTATTTCGATCCCCAATTCGATCAATTGA
>CAWLAW010000249.1:0-5316 GCA_963854885.1 Gammaproteobacteria bacterium
GAATGAATTCCAATTCATCAGGCACGAGTCGCCAATTCAGTGGTACGACGACGGCACCTATTTTCGCTGCCGCGAAATAAGCTTCCATAAATTCGGCGCTGTTCATCAGTAAGAAGCCGATGCGCTCGCCTTTCTCGACCCCAGCCGTGCGCAAGGCATTTGCTAGCCTGTTACACCGTTCATTGAGCTCCCGAAAACTCAAACGAACGGGCAAATTCCCGTCCACATAAGCTTCTCGATGGGGATTGAGCAAAGCTCGTTTGGTTAAAAATAGTCCAAGGTTATTTTGCACCGCCGGTCCTCGATATTATTAATTTGACGGCGGTATTGTCGCAGATTTTGCGTTGTGGGACAGTTGGATTTGAGTCCGTTAGGCTGCTCTGAGAATTGCACATCCGATTCGGAGATGGTGGGTGCGTCCTTGCAGCGCGCATAGCGTCGGACAGTTACGATTTAAACCGCATTTCGGCGAGTCGGCAGCGTCTAGATATAGCGGATTCGTGTTCGAGGCCAGATTGATTCGCTAACTCAACTGCCAGGGTTGCCAGTTCGTCCCGAGGCTCTGCGAATTAGATGCGCAGTAACTGCATCGATACCACCGTCTTTTGCGATGTAATTAAAGTCCGATCGAAACGTAATCGCGAGGCTAACACCGGTGAACGACACGTCAAAGAGCAACCATTTGTCGTCCCTTTCAATTAACCGAAAATCTATCGGAATCGGATCGGCATCCTCGATAGCGAAATCTGCCGTCACGATCGCGGTGTTCTTACGCAATCGCGGGCCATCGCGAACATCCATCGATATTTTTTGTTTGCCGGCGAGTGCAAGCGAGTAAGTATTGATGATGTACGCTTGGAATGCGTCCATAAACTGGCGTTGTTGTTCGGCAGATGAGTTGGTCCATTTGTCGCGCAGGATCCAGTTGGAAAGCGCGGTGTAATCGATTCGCGGATTCAGAATTCTTGAAAATACCTCGCGAACGTTATCGTGGGTCAACGTGTCTGCTTCGCGATGCGTTTGTAATTCCGTCAATAGTTCGTGAAACAGAGCCCGGACGACGATTTCGGGATGTTCAGCCGCGCGGCAAAGCGGGCTGACAAGCAACATCATTCCTAGCATCACCGCGATGATTTCTTTGGAAATCAATTTGCCGCTAGCCGCTATATTGGTTTGGTTCACACGCCGTCCTCGTTAGTAATTTGTTATCGTTAATTGATTATTTGCCGTGCTGCGGGTGGACCGGCGTCGTGACCAGTGCGGTGGAGCTGGCTCCGACGTTATCACATCGATCAGTAATATGGCTATCGAATGACTTATTGGTAATGTTATTGCGGATTATCCTACCCAATCAATTCACACTCATTCCCTGACGGATATGCTAAATCAAGGTCGCGTCGCGCCTTTTAGGCTGGAGTATTTCACGAGCTTCATCTGGTGAGGCGACTTCTAGCGACAACCCATCCAAAATTTTACGCGCCGCGACGACCTGTTCGGCCGAGCCTTCGGCCAATCGACCAGGCCCGCCCCTTAGGCATGGATATTCACGATGAGATGTCCTAATTCGGCTAAACGGTTGTTCCGGCAAGTAGCGTCTTAATTGCAACCCGCACTTAATCCTCCGGCAGTTAATTTAATCGCGATCCGATGCCCTGGCTGCTACTCACTTGATGGTTCATTCTCGCCATTGACTATGGCTTCGAAGTTGCTGAAGAATACGCCAGCGAGCTTTTTCGAAGTTTTCGTGATCAGTGCACCGCCGAGTTGCGCCAGTTTCCCGCCAATGTCAGCTTTCACTTCGTAGCGCATCAGGGTTGAATCGCCTTCATCGACGAGACTCACCAATGTGCGCATTTTCGCAAAACCGGCGACGCCGCCTTTGCCTGCGCCCACTAAGGTGTAACTTTCTGGCGCTTTAACATCACTGAGGGTGACGCTACCAGCGAATCGCGCTTTCATTGGACCAACTTTAGCGACTACGACGCCGCTGAATTCCGTCGGTGAAATCGCTTCGAGTTTTTCGCAGCCAGGGATAGCGCGTTGTAGGACATCAATGTCGTTTAACGCCGCAAAAACTGTATCGCGGTCTGCCTTGATGCGGATTTCGTCGACTAGTTCCATATCGACCTTACGCGTCGGTTAATGGCAATGCAGCGGATCAAGATCGTGCCTCTTGGATTTTTTTCCAAATCGCGTTTGGACGGACCGGCAATTCAGTAATCTCAATCCCAAACGGTTTTAACGCATCGCAAATCGCGTTGCATAATGCACCCGGCACGGAACTCGGTCGCCCTTCGCCGATTCCGCGAGTGCCCATCGGAGTGTGCGGGCAAGGTGTCGGTGCATAGGTGACATCGATATTTGGTAAATCGGCTGCCGTGGCGATTTTGTAATTCTCAAAATCGGCGGTCAGCTGTTGTCCTTGGTCGTCGTAGATGAATTCTTCGAACATGGTGTTGGACAAGCCCTGCGCTATAGCACCTTGCATTTGGCCATCGACGATCAGCGGGTTGATGACATTACCGACGTCTTCGGAACTTACCCAGCGAGTGATTTTAAACTCGCCATTGTCGATATTGACGTCAACAATACAGAGATCTGCGTTAAAACAAATCATCGGTTTTGCTGCTTCGAAGAAGACAGTCGCCTCAAGACCACCAACTTCACCGTCGGGCATGTTTATCGGGTGCATGATAATTCGTTCGACGATCTCGCGAAAAGTTTTCTTTACACTGGAATCCGAACGCAATACAACTTCCCCGTTGGAAAATTCGAAATCGTCGGGTTGGGCACTAATGCCGAGGTCGTGTGCCAGAATGCGAACGATTTTATTTTTGAGTTCGACGCACGCGTTGTGCACAGCGCTCATAAAGTAGGATGCGCCACGCGCACCAATTGTTCCGGCGCCAAACGGCGTTGTCGCGGTGTCTCCGGTAGTCGTTAATGTATCTTCGGGCTTGATACCAAAAGCGCTCGCGACCACCTGTGCTACGGACGTTTCGTGCCCTTGCCCACCGGGAGCGTCGCCGCCAAAAATCTGCACTGTACCGCGCGGATCGAGGCGAATACTGGCCGCGCCGTAGCCTGGTTGGTTTTCCATTGGGACGAGCACTTCAGAGGCCATACCAGACAATTCGACCCCGGTGCCAAATCCAATGCCAATATAGCGACCACTTTCGCGCGCCTTGGCTTGTTCCTCGCGAAAGTTGGCCAAATCTACATGTGACATCAAGTTGTCCCATACTTTGAGGAAATCACCGCTGTCGTAATATCCCCCAGTTACGGATGTATACGGTAATTCCGGGATAAGGTTTTTGCGCCGAACGTCGGCCGGTTCCATGCCGATCTTGTGCGCGATAATATCTATCCCTCGCTCGATGGCGAAACGTGTCGGAAAATGACCAAACGCCCGCGACGGGGTGAGGCAAGCTTTGTTCGTGACTGCGACGCGCAATTTGATATCCGCTTTGTCCCAGGTGTAAGTATTGGGTATCTCGTGGGCACCGAGAAACGGCATCAAGAACCCCCAGTAAACCCCGGTCTCGCCTGTTCCATTGTCTGCAACCCCGCGGTTTCGCAGTGCCAGTAGTTTCCCGTCCTTCGTTGCGGCCACTTCCAGTGTATTTATTTGATCACGTTCCTGGCCGACGTTCATCAGGCTTTCGTAGCGAGATTCGATCCAGCGGACCGGTTGTCCAAGTTTTCGTGCCATGTGGGCGATGATGACGTTTTCGCGATAAAACGGTGCCTTAATACCGAATGCCCCGCCTTGATCCCGGGGCGCGATGACGCGGACTCTCTCAGCGGGTATGTCAAGCAGATCGACCAACGCTAGGCGATCGATATGCGGTCGTTGCGTGGTTATCCAGGCGGTTAGTCCGTCGGATTCGGACCAATCGCATAATACGCCGCGCGGTTCCATCGGGGTCAAGCCGGTTCGGTGCACGCGAAACGTCTCCTTAATCACCGCATCAGCACTGTTAAAGATTTCCTCCACGGCTTTATCGTTCTCGTCCTGTTCGGCTTGCGTTTCTCCGCCGGTAAACGTCATCGAGAAAATTTCGTTGTCTGGGTGATCTTCGTTGACAAGCGGGGCGCCGGGTTCGAGCGCCGCGTTCGGATCGACCACGGCCGGAAGTTCTTCATACTCCACTTCTACAAGTTCCACGGCGTCTTCCGCGGTGTATTTGTCCCGCGCGATAACGAGCGCGACTGGCGCGCCGTGAAATTTCACTTTGTCGACACTTAACGGGTAGAACGTCGGGTACTTCGCCGGTAAGTTAGGCAGCAAAACAGGCTGCGGCATCGAACGCATTTCGTCGACAATGTCTGCGCCGGTGGTGACGCTGATTACGCCAGGCAAAGCTAGGGCCGCGGAAGTATCGATACTGACGATTTTTGCGTGAGCGTAATCGCTGCGCACAAATACCGCATGTGCCATTCGCGGCAAGACAATATCGCTAATATATTTCCCTTGCCCCGTGACCAAGCGTAAATCTTCTCGACGCGGCAAACGGGAACCCATCCATGATCCATTGTCTGGCGTTGCTTTACTGGCCATTGTTCTACGCCTCACTTAATCGAGATTTCGCCGCAGCACGTACAGCGTTGACGATATGCACGTAACCCGTACACCGACAAAGATTACCGACCAGACCGTGTCTGATTTCGTCGTCTGTTGGGTCGGGGTTCTTGTCGAGAAATTCCGTCATATTCATTAGTATGCCTGCCGTGCAAAACCCGCACTGTAGGCCGTGTTGATCGTTAAACGCTTGTTGTAGGGCGCTGAGCTCTTTGCCGTTCGCGAGTCCTTCAACAGTAGTGATTTCGTGACCATCGGCTTGTACTGCCAGCATGAGGCAGCTTTTTACGGCTTCACCGTCAAGATGTATGGTGCACGCGCCGCAGACTCCCTCGTAGGTGCAGCTCACATGAGTTCCAGTGAGCGCGGCTGTTTCGCGGATGAAATCGACCAATAACATACGTACCGGCACAGTTTCCTGATACGCCACTCCGTTAATATTGACTCTAATATTTTTCATATTGTCATTCCTGCTACGAACTCCTTGCCCGTGCAAATGCGCTACCCGCTACTTCCGATCCTAGCGTTCTAATCAATTGTTGGCGGTAATTCGCATCGGCCCATTTGTCGGAATGTGTTTCAACCGCATCTACTACCGCGTCCATAGATTTCGCTACGGATTCGGCGCTTCCATCGCTACCAATTAGCGCGGCGCCACCAGCAGGCACAAGCTGCCCGCCGTCGAGCAGACCAGCGACGGCGACCCGAGCGCTCGTACATCGATCGTCGGGCCC
>CAWLAW010000250.1:0-5309 GCA_963854885.1 Gammaproteobacteria bacterium
CATGGTACGCCCTGGGCGAGAGTCATTGCAGGGGGTGTTGAGGTTGACGAATCTTATGTTGGCGGTCGAATGCCCGAAAAGGGTGTGACGGGAAGGCAAAACAGAAGCTCACGTATCGAACAGACGCGCTTAAATCGCTAATTGCTATTGCTGTGGAAATCAAGCAGCCGAAAGGATTTGGCAGGATCCGATTGCGTCGGGTCGTAGATAAATCAGCGCAAAGCATACTGGCCTTCGTACATGAATCGGTGGTCGTTGGGTCTATTGTTCGAACGGATGGCTCTTTGGCATATAAGACGCTTGCCGAACACGGCTATCTGCATGAAAGAACCGTGATGGTTGGCGCCGAAGACGCCGCGCATTTCACGATGCCCGGCGTTCATCGGGTAGCGTCATTACTCAAACGATGGCTTCTGGGTACTCATCACGGCGTCATTAAGCCGAAGCACATGGATGCCTACTTCAATGAATTTACTTTCCGCTTTAACCGACGAACATCACGAGCACGCGGATTGCTGTTTTATCGATTACTTGAACAAGCCGTTGTCACAAACCCCGTGACTTATGCCGACATCACTAACAAATCATGACCACAACATGTAGTGGGAAGTGGAGCTAAGTAGATAGGCCTTATAAATATACAGTACTAATCCGAAGGTCGCTATCTTGATTGAAACGGATCAGGCCCTTGATGAACGGCAGCGAAAAATGCTGCGTGGCAACCGCTTTCGCCGCTTAACAGACAGTCGTGTGGACCGCGTGGACAGCGTGTACGTCGGCTGTGTACCTACAACGGTCTTTTAATAATTTCTAATATGTGTAAAATCAAGGCCGTCTATTGCCAATTGATCTAAATCTTGGAGGATTCGCGCTGCGACGCTAAACGGTCTCCGCGCGGTTCTGATGTTTTTTAATTCGACGAGCATAATCGGGTCCAAAGGTGAGACACCACTAGCGAATAGATTCGTACGAAACCGTAACGCCGGCTCGTCATTTCGCGACGCCGTACCAGCCAAGCTCTTTCAGGCACGCACCCATGTGGTTGGTAACGCGTGTCGCTCCAGGATTCGGACGATGCGCCTCACCCAGCTTTTTGGTGCATGCTTCAGAATCGGCGTCGAGTCCTGCCGCATTACCACCAAATTTCCACCAGCTTCCTATTGCGATAATTTTTAGCAGTTCATTTTTCTCGAAAGACTCTACAGTTTTTCCTGCGGTCGGATTGCGAAGCGATCTCGAGGCCTGCGCGTCTGCCGTACCTGACTCGACGGGGTAACTTTTGGGCGCCGCAGCAGGCGGCATTGGTAGCGTCTGCACAGGTTTCAGACTCTCCGCGCTTCCAATCAACGCCGGAACCGAAGCTGCCTCATCAAGCACTACCGGCGGCGCTGCGGAATTCTTCTTTACCGCATTCGTGACTTCTTGTATCGAGCTGTCATCGGCACCCGCAACAAACCAGCCGCGCTCGCGCATACAGTGGCGAAATTCGGTGACGGAGTGGGATCCTGTCCGGCAATGGGTTTCGTCCGACGCCATCGTGTCGGGCGATGCGCCGCGTTTATAAGTTATGGATGAACATGCGCTTAGCGTAATGACTGCGATTGAGACTATAAATCGACATATCCGCGCGCCGCTATGTTGGTTCGCGAACGCTATCGACGAATTATTTTTGCGACTCACGGCAGGAGTCCTTGCTCGATAACGAATTGCTCAATCACGTCCAGGCCAGTTCCACGCCGAAGATCGGTAAAAACATAGGGGCGACCCTCTCGCATCCTGATGGTGTCGGCTTCCATTACCGCCAGTGACGCACCAACGTGCGGCGCCAGATCGATTTTGTTGATCACTAATAAATCTGAACGGGTAATTCCCGGTCCACCTTTGCGCGGAATCTTCTCACCCTCGGCGACATCAATCACATAGATCGTGAGATCGGCTAATTCGGGACTAAACGTTGCGGCAAGATTGTCTCCACCGCTTTCGATAAGTACGAGATCGAGATCAGGGAACCGTTGCATCAGATCGTCTATCGCGGCCAGGTTCATCGAAGCGTCTTCGCGGATCGCCGTATGCGGACAGCCCCCTGTTTCGACGCCAATGATTCGATCGGGCGTTAAAGCCTCGCTACGAATTAAAAATTCCGCGTCCTCGCGAGTGTAAATATCATTTGTCACGGCCGCAATTTCGTAGCGATTTCTTAGCCGTTTACATAACAAATCCATCAGTGCGGTCTTGCCCGATCCCACGGGTCCGCCGATACCGACGCGCAATACGGGGCGTGCAGAAAGTGCCGGTGTAGCCATTAACTAAATCCTCTATGTTGTACCTATGATCGATAAAGTCGCGTGTATTGAGTTTCATGCAGACTGCTAGCGATCGCCAAGTTCGGAAGCGTTGAGCCAATCTCGTCGTCAGGCAAGTTGCGGGCGATTTCCAGCACCTCAGGAATTTGACCAGCGAGAGAAAACAATAAACGCTGGCCCGCAACTTGCCCTAAGGGGACCAATCTGACGCCTGCCATCACCTGACCTTCCAGCCAACCCCACAAGTACGCGGAGGCGGCGGTTTCACGTGAAATCTCCCAAGCTACCGCGGCAATTGCGGCGAGCGCGGCAAACGGCGAGTCTGCTTTTTGCAGCCATGGTCGGGCGTTAATCACGCCTAAACTATCCAGCAGACGAGCCAATGCGCGCCCTCGCGCGCAGTCGTCCGCTACCAATTCGCTGGTCTCCCGGGAGGCGATCAAGACCCGACTCCATTCGCCAAGTAGCGGCTCGTTTTGTTCATGCGCTGCATCGAACAAGCGCAGAAAAATCGGTAGGTCCGTTTGCGCCATGGTATTCATCAATTGTTCGTCTAACCACAATCCAAGCGCTGTTTCGTCGGTTATCCAAGCAGCTTGCACGGCCCATTCAATGCCTTGCGAATACGCGTACGCGCCGACAGGAAGCGTGCCGCTCGCGAGTTGTAAGGCACGCAATAAACTCAACTCGCTCTGCGTAGACACTAAGATTTCTCGTGCTGATGGGAGATATGAAGTTCATGCGAATGAACTTCATCGGCTTTGGCCGTCCGGTGGCCGTGGGAATGTCGCGAATATGCGCCATTTTCGGGTTCGAACGGCGCCATTTCATGCACCGGTTGCAGACCAAGCTCTCTCACCATCTCGTCGAGCACGTGGTCGCGCGTATAGCGTAACGACGTTTGGTTTATTTGCACCGCGACGTGCCGATTCCCAAGATGGTAACTTAATCGCGCCAACAATCGCGGATCTTGTGCCGTCACCAGGCTAACAGGTTCATTCGCCTCTACTACGCGCATGCAGCGCCCGTCGCGTGTACGAAGCACATCGCCGCCACGTAATCGCTGGCCGTGAGGTAATAGGATCCCAACCTCCTTGCCACTGTCGAGGGTAACTCGTTGGCGGCTTTTCTGGCGTTGCTCAAAACGCAAGGTTGCGCTCTCAGCGGCGGGCTCACTGGGGTCCCCGAATTTAATAAATTCAAGCATCGTCACACCTGCAAAAATAATATCGCGGCGTGCCGTTTTGACTAAATCGCATACTAAATCCAAGGCTTCTTTTAGAACAAAAAGTACAGCTGGCTGAGCGGCAGTACAGCGGCGGGTTCACAGGTAAGTAACTCGCCATCAGCACGCACCTCATAGGTTCGGGGATCGACTTCGATTTTCGGTTGGTAATCATTTAGGCGCATGTCTGCTTTCTTTATTTCGCGAGTATTGCGGACGACGCCAATCCGATTATGCATCTCTAATTCATCCGCAACGCCGGCTACGAACGCGGCATTCGATAAGAAACTCATGCACGTTTCATTTCTGGCCCTACCGAGCGATCCGAACATATGACGATAGTGGACCGGCTGCGGTGTCGGAATCGATGCATTTGGATCACCCATCGGCGCGGCTACGATCATCCCGCCTTTAATTATCAAACTCGGCTTTACGCCGAAAAAGCTCGGTTTCCACAGGACCACGTCGGCGAGCTGCCCGACTTCAATGCTGCCGACTTCGTGCGCGATTCCATGCGTTATTGCCGGGTTGATAGTATATTTTGCTATATAGCGTTTCACTCGGGCATTGTCGTGCGCTGCTGGATCGCCAGCGAGAGCACCGCGCTGCACCTTCATCTTATGCGCGGTTTGCCAGGTGCGCGTGATCACTTCTCCGACTCTCCCCATCGCCTGCGAATCGGAAGCAATCATAGAGAACGCGCCTAAATCGTGCAGGATATCTTCGGCGGCAATCGTTTCACGACGGATTCGCGATTCGGCGAACGCGACATCCTCCGGAATACTCGGCGATAAGTGGTGGCACACCATCAGCATATCGAGATGTTCATCGATCGTATTAACAGTATAGGGGCGTGTTGGGTTCGTACTCGACGGCAACACATTGCTTTCGCCACAGACTTTAATTATGTCCGGCGCGTGGCCGCCGCCGGCGCCTTCGGTATGATAAGTGTGGATTGTGCGGCCGCGGAACGCGCTAACAGTGTCTTCGACAAATCCCGATTCGTTTAAGGTATCGGTGTGGATCGCGACCTGTACATCATGTCGATCGGCAACGGACAAGCAGTTATCGATCGCCGCGGGGGTCGTACCCCAGTCTTCGTGAAGTTTAAGGCCCATTGCGCCCGCGTCGACTTGTTCGTCGAGCGCTTCGGGTAAGCTCGCATTACCTTTGCCGAGAAAGCCCAAATTCATCGGCAGTGCGTCGGCCGCCTGAAGCATCCGATGGATGTTCCAGGGCCCGGGTGTGCACGTTGTCGCATTCGTGCCAGTCGCTGGCCCGGTCCCTCCTCCGAGCATGGTGGTTATCCCCGACATCAACGCGTCATCGATCTGTTGCGGACAGATAAAATGGATATGCGCATCGACCCCACCAGGGGTCGCGATTTTCCCCTCCCCCGCGATCACTTCAGTACCCGGACCAATAACGATATCGACGTTCGACTGAACATCCGGGTTTCCGGCCTTACCGATTGCCGCGATTCGTCCGTCTTTCACGCCAATGTCTGCTTTTACAATGCCCCAGTGATCGACGATCAATGCGTTGGTGATCACTAAATCGACTGCGATCGCCGATCCCGCTTGGCTTTGCCCCATGCCGTCACGAATAACTTTGCCACCGCCGAAGCTAACCTCATCGCCGTAGGATGTGTAGTCGTGCTCGACTTGGATAACAAGCTCGGTATCGGCTAATCGAACGCGATCACCGGTCGTTGGGCCATACAGTTCGGCATAGGCTTGGCGCGACAGCGTTGTCATGACGTCTCTCCCAGTTCTCCCATG
>CAWLAW010000251.1:0-5292 GCA_963854885.1 Gammaproteobacteria bacterium
ATGGAAACCCACCCTGATCCGGATAACGCATTAAGTGATGGGCCAAATTGTTTAGCATTGTCATCCTTACCGCGGTTACTGGAAACGCTGAAGGTAATAGACGAGGTGGTGAAAACATCTTCCCCGATGTAAGTTTCCGTAGTGACGTCGAATTGCTCGACGCGGCAATAAAGACGAGTTCATCGATCAAAATTCAAAATGTCAAAAGGTAACCAACGACCATGTCGGCGATAGCTTCGATAAGTGCACTCGAAATTATTGATTCTCGAGGTAACCCTACTGTGCGCGCAGAAGTTCGCACCTCATCCGGTGCTGTTGCGGCGGCGAGTGTACCGTCTGGTGCTTCTACCGGCGAGAGAGAAGCTCTTGAATTGCGCGATCAAGACCCAAACCGGTATGGCGGTAAGGGCGTTTTACAAGCAGTTGCCAATATCAATCGAGACATCAATACCGCGCTACGCGGATTGCCGGTGGACGATCAAGCCGCGCTCGATCAGGCAATGATCGATCTTGACGGAACACCAAACAAAGCCAAGCTCGGCGCAAATGCGATGCTAGCAGTGTCGATGGCGGCCGCGCGGGCAGCCGCTTTAGACGCTAGATTGCCGCTGTATGAGTCCCTGAATCCGGGCCAAAAGTATCAAATGCCTGTGCCAATGATGAATATTATCAATGGTGGCGCACACGCGAGTAACAACGTCGATTTTCAAGAGTTTATGGTGTTGCCCGTTGGCGCGGCTACGTTCAGTGAGGCAATTCGATATGGCGCAGAAATATTCCACGCGCTCAAGGCTGTGCTTAATCAACAAGGAAGTTCGACTGCAGTCGGTGACGAAGGGGGCTTTGCGCCGGATCTTCCATCAAACCAAGCGGCATTGGACCTCATCGTTAGTGCCGTGGGGTCGACGGGACTTGAGCTTGGGCGCGAGATTATGCTCGGTCTTGATGTTGCGAGCTCGGAATTCTACATTGATGGAAAATATCGACTCGAGGGAGAAAATCGAGTTTTATCAAGTAGTGAATTTGTTGAGATGCTGGCTCGCTGGGCCAAAGACTACCCAATTATTTCGATCGAAGATGGGATGGATCAAAACGATTGGTCGGGTTGGAGCGAGTTGACTGCCGCAATTGGGACCAGCGTGCAGCTGGTAGGAGACGATTTGTTCGTGACCGATACCGCAACCTTGCAACGCGGGATCAATGAAAACATTGCGAACTCAATTTTAATCAAGGTCAATCAAATCGGCACGTTAAGCGAAACGTTTAGCGCGATAAATCTCGCCAAGGCGTCAAACTACACTGCCGTCGTATCGCATCGCTCTGGTGAGACTGAGGACACAACGATCGCCGACATAGCGGTCGCATTTGCCACCGGCCAGATAAAAACGGGATCGATGTCGCGCTCGGATCGCATTGCGAAATATAACCGTCTGCTCGTGATCGAGAGCGAATTGGGCGCGCGCGCGAGCTATCCCGGCAAGTCTGCATTTTATAATATCGATCAGGACTGATGGTGGCGTGCGAGTAGTTGTCGTCGTACTCGTCGCGTTACTCATTTATCTGCAGACTACCTTATGGTTCGGCAAAGGGGGAATTCGCGATGAACAGCTGCTCGAGCGAGACGTCGTGAAACTACAAACAGAAGTTCTCGCGTTAAAGGAGCGAAATCAAACCCTAGCTGCCGAGGTGCTCGATCTGAAACAAGGCTTGGAGGCGATTGAAGAGCTTGCCAGAACTGAGATGGGCATGGTGAAGGATGGGGAACTGTTCTTTCAGTTGATTAATCCGACCCAGGGAAATGATGTCGATAGCGCGGCGCATGAATAATACCGCTGTGTGGGCAGTCGTCCCGGCGGCGGGAAAGGGCTCGCGGATGGGCTCCCAAATCCCCAAGCAATATTTGCCGTTGGCCGGCAAGTTGGTCCTCGAACACACGCTTCAGGTACTCATCGATCACCCGCGGATATCAGGGGTCGTTGTGGTAGTTTCTCCGGGCGATACAATGTGGTCCGAAATTGGCAACAAGTTCAGGCATGAAATTATTACTGCGACCGGCGGCACCGAACGTTGCCATTCTGTGCTCGCCGGACTGGACGTACTTGAGCCGAAAGTCAGTGATGATGATTGGGTGCTCGTGCATGATGCTGCACGTCCTTGTCTGCGTGCAGGCGATATCGATCGAATGCTGGACGAGTTAAGTAACGATAATTGTGGTGGCATACTTGCTGCGCCCGTTAGAGACACCTTAAAGCGATGCAGCGCGACTGGAGTGATCGAACAAACGGTCGATCGAACTGGCCTCTGGCACGCATTAACCCCGCAAATGTTTCGTTTTGCTTCGCTTCACAATGCCATCGCTAATGCCTTAGAGAACAATTTAATTGTCACCGACGAAGCCCAAGCGATAGAGGCGGCTGGCGGGCGCCCGCGAATCGTTGAAGGGCACGCGGATAATATTAAAATCACACATCCAGCCGATTTGACGCTCGCGGAAATGTATCTGCAGATTCAAGGCAGAGGTTAATGAATATGCGTATTGGTCAAGGATACGACGCCCATCGATTTCAGGATGGGGACTCGGTAGTACTGGGTGGCGTGACGATCCCATTTGATAAAGGTTTGGCTGCGCATTCGGATGGAGATGTTTTATTGCATGCGATTTGTGACGCATTATTAGGCGCTGCTGCGTTGGGTGATATCGGCCGCCACTTTCCCGACTCCAGTGACGATTACAAAGATGCCGACAGCCGCGCTTTGCTGCGCGAAGTTGTCCGACTGATCGGCGAGGAGGGATTTAAGATTGAGAATATTGACGCGACATTGATCGCGGAGCGCCCAAAAATAAGTCGACACGTGGAAGCGATGCGTGAAAATCTCGCAGCAGATGCCAATATCGAAAAAAATCAAGTGAACATAAAGGGTACGACGACAGAAAAAATGGGTTTTACCGGTCGCGGCGAAGGGATTGCGGCGACTGCGGTGGTATTACTTAGTTAACGCCGCTTGAGTAAGACATAAAGCGCACCGGTTCCCCCATCTACGGGTCTCGCTGTCGCAAACGCAACAACGTCATCCCACTTCGACAGCCACGTCGAAACTTTCGGTTTCAAGACAGGCATTTTTCCGGGCGACCTGTGCCCTTTACCGTGTATGACGCGTACGCAGCCGTGTCCGCGTTGACAAGAATGGCGGATAAATTCCGCTAGTTCCGTTTTGGCCTCCGCCACCGCTAACCCGTGAAGGTCGAGTTCTGCCTGCACGGCGAATTGCCCGCGGCGTAACCGGCGCATAACGGTCCGTGTGATCCCTGGACGTTGAAAATGTGCTTCATCACCGTATTCGAGCTCTTCAAAATCAAACTGCCCACTCGCCATCTCTGTCAGTGCTGCTTGCGAGTCGAGTCGAGATTGCACCGGCAATGGCGCCGGAGGCTTTGGTCGCGGGGCAAGTTTTCCAGGCTCGAGCCGCTTCACACCTTTCACGGCATCGCGAAATAGATGCGTGTCATCGCTTGGTTTGTCGTCATCTTTAATAGCCACTGGATCACTGCCAATGTTGAATCTGATTTCTCGGCCGTTGGAATTCTTTAACTGTCGCTAACGACTCTGCACTAAGTGTTGCAAACCTAGTTCAACCACGTTCGCGCATTATGGAACATTTTCATCCACGGCCCTTCGTCACTCGTCCATGATGGATCGAGCCAAGAGTATTGGCTGCGAAGAAATACGCGTTCCGGGTGCGGCATCATTATAGTCACCCGTCCGTCATCACTGGAAAGACCTGTGACTCCGGCAATCGAGCCATTTGGGTTATACGGATATCGTTCTGTCGTCGCCCCTTTGTTGTCGACAAACCTCAGACAGGTTGTGAATTGTTGATCCGCCACGTCCGTTGCCACGCGGCCTTCACCATGCGCAACAACAATCGGCGCTCGCGTACCGGCCATATCTCGAAGTAAGATCGACGACGATTCGATTACTTCAACCATCACCAATCTCGCTTCGAACTGCTCGGACAGGTTGCGCTCAAATCTTGGCCAAGCATTTGCGCCAGGTATTAGCTCATGCAGATGAGATAACATCTGACAGCCGTTACACACGCCTAGCGTGAAAGTTGTTGGTCGTGAAAAAAAGTCACGAAAAGATTCGCGCACGCGTTCATTAAACAAAATTGATTTTGCCCATCCGCCCCCGGCACCAAGAACGTCTCCGTAAGAAAAACCGCCGCACGCGACGAGGCCATTGAACTCGTCTAAAGGTCGAGCACGGTCGATTAGATCTGACATGTGCACGTCAACAGCCTCGAATCCGGCGCGGTCGAACGCTGCCGCCATCTCAACGTGACCGTTCACGCCTTGTTCTCGGAGTATGGCTACTTTTGGCCGAGAGGTGAGCGGAAGCGTCGTTCGTGGAGTCTTGTCGAACGTTGTTTCGAGGTGTAACCCGGGGTCGTTTTCGTCGAGTATCACTTCGCGTTCCTGGATTGCGCAAGTCGGATTGTCTCGAGCGCGTTGCATATGGAAAGAGTTCGCCGACCACTTTTCCAGTAAGTCCGATAGATTTGCCTCGAGTAAACTTACTTCTAAATGACGAATTTTCACTTGCCTCGGCTGGGTCGGTTTGCCGAGTACATAAACGGCTTTATCTAGTACGGACGATTGTCGGAGGCATGCGAGGACCTCGTTTAGATCGCGTTCGCGAATCTGAATAACAACCCCGAGTTCTTCGCAGAACAAAGCGGGTATTGATTGCTCGCCCAGCGCCGAGACATCGACATCAATCCCACAGCGCCCGGCAAAAGCCATTTCGCATAACGTAGATATGAGTCCGCCATCTGATCGATCGTGGTACGCCAATAAGTAGCCGTTCTCATTTAGCAGCTGGATCGCGATAAAGAACTCGCGTAAAACGGCTGGCGCGACCAGATCAGCAGGGGTGGATCCAATTTCACCGTAACACTGACTAAGTATCGAACCCCCGAGTCGCTGTTGGCCGTCCGCGAGGTCGACAAATAGGATGCAAGTCTCATCATCCACACGCTTCAGGTCCGGCGTAATCGTGTGTTCGATGTCGACGACCGGGGCGAATGCCGAGACAATCAATGATACGGGAGACGTGACGCTGTACACCGCTCCGTCATTATCCCATTGTGATTTCATCGACATAGAATCTTTACCCACCGGTATCGTGATTCCTAGCGCCGGACAAAGCTCGAACGCCACCGCCTTAACGGTCTCGAATAATTGCGCGTCCTCGCCTGGATGTCCTGCCGCGGCCATCCAGTTAGCAGATA
>CAWLAW010000252.1:0-5289 GCA_963854885.1 Gammaproteobacteria bacterium
ACCAAAACGAAACGAATCGATTATTCGATTAACGGGAAGATCGCAATAATCGCGATGAATCGACCGCCAGTTAATGCGATCGACCATCCGATGATAGACGCAATCCACGACGGATTGAACGAAGCCGACGCGAACGACAAAGTTCGCGCCGTGATCCTGACGAGCGCAATCCCAGAGATGTTCTGCGGTGGCATGGATTTGCGCATGGTGGCCGCAGGCGACTCGCTGGATCTCAGAAAATTCGTGTATAAATTTTATATGCGCACGATGGATATCCAATACGCCATGAAAAAGCCGACCATCGCGGCAGTCAACGGGCCAGCCCGGGGCGCCGGAATGACCTTGTCGATTACGAGCGACATTATTGTCGCGGCCGACGATATTGATCTCGGATATCCCGAGATCGACGTCGGTCTTATACCGGCAATTCATTATGTCCACCTACCACGGCAAATATCGAGGCACAAAACATTCGAGTTACTTTTCGGCGGCAAACCGATCCCGGCGGCAGAGGCCGAATCCTTGGGGTTGGTTAATCACATCGTGCCGCGCGACAAATTGATGGATAAAGCGATAGAAATGGGCAACATGTTCGCCGAAAAATCCCCGACCATTATGGCGCTTGGTCGCCAATCATTTATGCGCGCAAACGATCTCGATTACCGGCGCAACGTTGAGAATCAAATCGAGACTTTGTGTAACATTGCTGATACAAGAGACGGCCGTGAAGGCTTACATGCATTCTTAGAAAAGCGCGAACCGAAGTGGTCCGATTGACCGTTATTTCGAGCGTCGTGTTTTGCGCAACGGCTGAATAGCTATACCACCAGTCCGTCAGACGCTATGCTGGATCACCTTTTCTAAATCGGAGAAACGTTAATGTCACGAATCCCCTTAGTCGAGCGCGACGCCGCGAGCCCCGAGGTATGTGCCATGTTCGATAGCATGGAAAACATCGGTTTCTCGCTGTTGAACGTCTTTAAGTTATGGGCGAACAATCCAAAAGCATCTTCAGGATTTTTGCAAATAGCTGAGGCGCTTTACGGCGATGCCGCCTTATCGCCACGCTATCGAGAACTCGCTTATCTTCGTGCGTCGCAAGTAAACAGTTGTCATTACTGAATACCCACCCACGTGATGCTCGGTCGGAGTGTCGGAATAACAGACGAAGAAATGGCCGCAATGGCTGATCCAGATTCTTGTTCATCATTTGATGATACTGACAAACTCGTGTTGCGTTACTCAGAGATATTGACGCGAGAGAATAAAGTGAGCAACGAATTGTATACAGAACTCGAACAAGCCTTTCCGCGCGAAGAACTCATTGAACTCGCAATGACTATCGGATTGTCAGCCATGGTTAATCGAGTGCACGCGACATTCTCCACGGATGTCGATCAAGAGACATTAGATTTAGTCGCAGATGGACCTGCTTGCCCTATCGGGCATTAACAATTGAGATCGTTGCTTGTCTTGCCCGAGTGAGATCGGGCAAAACAACTCGGTCTCCGCAAGAAGATCCTGCAACAATTACTTGAGCACGCGCGGCTCGATCGTAATGATGAAACCGATCGGAATTTTGTGCTGACCGACATGAAAGTCGCCGTTAATGTCCGTCAGCACCAACTTCCCTCCAGCAAATGCAACGGCGACTGGGTTTAACAGACCGTCTACGAACGGGACTAATTCTCGGTGTGAGGTTACTCGGTAAAGGCGTCCGTCGCTCGCAATCGGAGAAGTAGCCGGAATATCGTTGTCCCAGCTACCCGCATCACTAATAAACAAGTCACCACCAAAGTCGCCAAAATCGGGCGGCGCAAACGCCATAGCGCCCGGTTCATGCAAACCGCTCACATACGGTTTATCGGCAACCGAACCGTCCGGCGAGACCTGTAATATTCGGCCTTTACCGGGCTGAGTAATCACAGGATTCTCAGGGCTTTGCACGGCCGCACCAATCAACATAGTCTGTCCATCTGGGGTAAACGAAATGCCCCGCGGTGAGCCCGGGGCAACTAGAACAGATACCTCGAATTCGCTAGGCGCATTGATCGCGGGCAACGAAAGTATCCGGTCCCGAGTTGCCGGGAATACCGATAGTGGCAGTTTTACCCAATCCTTCAGTCCATTCTCAGACGCAGAACAAGACGCGCAGACGAATTGGAAAATCAAGATCCCTAAGATTAAAACTCGACGCTCGAGCATTGAATTTATCCTCAGATAATCCAGCCGACTTTTTTTGTGAGACTTTCCTGGACGTGACAGGCAGTATAATCGCTTTCGCCGTGCTCGAGCTGCATCATTCTTGGTCGCTCCGCACCATTACGACCACTATCGGACTCAACACTTATTCGAATCCTCAACCAAGTGCACAGAAAAAATACCTTGCCTCGCACTATCAGTACAACGACCACGATCAATTTTGTCGTCGCGTTGTGGTGCTCTATCGCTGCGGGGTTTTCGCCGTCTGCGTGCGCTGATGAAAACGTCATCGTGACTGGCACACGTCGCGCCGCCGATAGCAGTTTATTGCCGTATGCCGTTACGGTTATCGATCAGGAAAAAATCCAACAATCATTTGCCCGCACCTTGCCGGATGTCCTCACTCAAACACCTGGCGTTCTCGTACAAAAATCTGCGAACGGCCAAGGCTCACCGTTTCTACGCGGATTCACCGGCTATCGAACGTTGACGTTAATAGATGGCGTGCGCTACAACAATTCGGTCTACAGAGACGGGCCCAACGAATATTTTTCTCTAATCGATTTCAACGCGGTAGAAAACATCGAAGTCTTCGGCGGACCGACGTCGGTACTGTACGGCAGCGACGCGATAGGCGGCACACTCAACTTACAAACTGTCGGTGCCAACCATGAGGACGAAGCAGCTGGCAGGCCGTTTCTCCATGGCTTACAGCGGCTCTCATTCGCTAGCGTAGATAACAGCTCGCTGTCTCGTACAGAAATGAAATTCGGTTCAGGCCAGTGCTGGGGTGTGCATTTGGGTTACTCGCTTAAAAATTTCGGCAACGTAGACACCGCCGAACTCGGCAAGCAGCATCACACTGGCTATGGTGAACGTGCGTGGGACTCGCGGGTCGATGTTGATTTAAATGGATATTGGTCGCTTCGATTCGCTTACCAACAATTGGACCAGGACGACGTCTGGCGCGTATTTTCAACCGCGTTTGCACAGTCGTTTGCGGGTTCGACCGTTGGGACGGATCGCCGGCGAACTAAGGATCAACAGCGCGATTTGGGTTACATCCGTTTGCGCGGAAATGAGTTGAGCGCGCACTTGAGCGGTGTTGAGATTACGTTATCCCGACAAAGCTGGACTGAACACGGTGACCGGATCCGCGCTGTCGGTCGGCGCAATTTCGAGTCCTTTAAGTCAGTGATGTTTGGCGCGGACATTCAATTTAGCACCCACCTTGGTGGGTTGGATCTCGTCTACGGGGTCGATGCTTATCGAGATTCAGTTGATAGCGCTCGCCGCGACCTCAAAGCAGACGGCGGTCTTGATCGAATTCGGATCCAGGGCCCGGTCGGTGACGACGCACGTTTCACTCAGTGGGGTACATACGTTCAGGGGATTGTCGAACCACATAAGCGAATACGTTTAGAACTAGGTAGTCGTTTCACACAGGTCTCGGCGCGTATCGGGCGCTTCGAAGATCCAATTACGAACCGCGCAGCGCGTTTTAGCGACGACTGGAACGAGTTCAGCCACTCGGCGCGCGCTAGCTTCTTCTTCGAAGAAGACCATCAAAGCACCGCATGGGTTGGCATTAGCGAATCATTTCGCGCACCTAATATCGCAGACTTAAGCCGCTTTGGTGCCAGTCGCTCTACGGAGTTCGAAATCGCGGCGACAGAGCTCGATGCAGAAAAATTTCTGAGTGTCGAAGTCGGCGTTCGGCGAACCGGCTGGCCGCTCGATTTTTCCATTACTGCTTACCGCACACGAATTCGTGATTACATCACCAGCACCCCGACCGGACGGGCAACATCAGGCTTAACTGAAGTCAGTAAGCAAAATAGCGCGAGTGGATTTGTTCAGGGAATCGAACTAGATGGATCGCGCGCGTGGCGGAACGGGATGCGCGCGTGGGGGAACGTCACCTGGCTCGAAGGGGAACTTGAAACAATAAGCACGATTTCCGCACGTCGCATTGTCACCGAGCCACTGAGCCGCATTATGCCATTAACGGTGAATTTTGGGATGAGCTGGACGGATCCTACGCACGGTATTCGCGCCGCACTCGACGTTATGCTTGTCGCCACGGCAGATGAGCTCAGTGCAGGGGATCGCGACGACACGCAGCGTATTCCGCCAGGCGGAACACCAGGCTACGAACTCATCAGGCTTTCGTTCGAGAAGCAATTGAGCAATTCATTCGAGATCGCCCTAGGGATCACGAACGTACTTGATAACACATTTCGAAGTCACGGCTCTGGGGTAAACGAAGCCGGTCGCGGCGCCGCCTTACGATTAACTGCGCGATTCTAATAAACAGATGCGTTATTGCAGCGAAAATTCGATAATAACTCTGTCGGGACAGCTCGCGTTTTGCGTAGCTGAAGTCGACACCTAAGGCAGACGCCATTGACGATCAAGGGTTAGAAATTCGTGCTCCTGAACGGCTTTAGAAAACAAAAACCCCTGGAAGCCATGGCAACCCTTGTCACGCAAAAATTGTAACTGCTCGATGTTTTCGACGCCCTCCGCAATCGTTTGGAAATGTAGACTGTTACCCATGCCGATAATCGTTTCAGCGATGACAGCGTCATTCGCGTCTTCCAAAACGTCCGTGACGAAAGATCGATCAATCTTCAATTGATCAAGCGGTAGGCGCGAAAGATAAGACAGAGATGAGTAACCGATGCCAAAATCATCAACCGAAAAACGGATCCCAATGTCGCGGAGCTGCGCCATTTTTAGCGCGGTTTCCTTGAAGTTATCAATAACCGTACCTTCGGTTACTTCTATGACAACCCGTTGAGGAGGTACTCCGACGGAAACCAAATCGCGGATGGTCTCACGCACAAAGTCTGGTGATCGAAATTGCCGCGAATTGACGTTAATTGCCAAATGGTCAAAAAACATTGTGTCGTCGTTATCCCAACGCCGCAGACACTCCACCGCCCGCCTAAACACCCATCGGCCGATGTCTAGAATCAGTCCCGAATCTTCCGCGATAGGGATGAACACACTGGGCGAAACGGAACCGCGGTTCGGATGTTGCCAACGTAACAGCGTTTCGGCGGCAAATATTCGACAGTCTCG
>CAWLAW010000253.1:0-5256 GCA_963854885.1 Gammaproteobacteria bacterium
GGGGAGTTGAACACCGCGCCCTCGTCATCCACCGGCAGCGCCGGCACGACTTTCAGATCCGGCAACGCGCTCATTGGAGATCCATATAGTCGTCGAAAACATCGACAATGCAGGAATCTTTAGGCGATCCTTCGCGTCCCCACAATTCCACATTCGAAAATCGTACGCTATAACAGTGTTGTGGTTGTTCGCCTTTGCCGTGCGCATTACTATCCGGAAAAACAAACACACCGTGATCTCGTTTCACCGTGCCGCGTTTGCCGCGTAAGTATTGTGGTAGTCGAGTATGTCCTTCGGGATTAATATTGCGCACGATTATTTCATCCCCAATTTTGAATCGGCCTTCGAGATCGGACTCGACTCGGGTGGATGCGCCATTCGCTACAATTACGGGTACTAACTCTGGGGTTAAGATATCCATTAGCTTGCCTCCGCAGCCACTTCGGCACAGCGTGCGGCGTATTCTTCTGCGCTGATCGCGCCCTTTTCTATCAGCAGCGTTTCGTAGGCATGTAACCAATGTTCGTAATAGGTCGTATTTAAGTACTGGGCCGCCCCCATGCGTTCGATGGAATGGCGAAACTCGTCGAGATTAAAAAATCCGTGCGGCGCGACCCCGAAGAACAGGCCGAAGGCACGTTTTTCCCATTCGTGATGGAAAACTGGTTCGTCTTCTTCGACTTCGAGTTTACCGACACCGTGCTTACCGCCGAGATCGTGAATACCGTTCATAAATTCCTCCACAAACCGGACAGTTGCAAAAATTCCATTACATTTATACTGGCGCTTGGACCAGTGCGACACCGATCATAGAGTCGCGCGTTACCAGATCCGCTAGTTCAGATTCGTTTAGTTTCTCGGTTCCGGCGGGTCGCTCGGGTAACACCATATAGCGCACCTCGGCCGTGCTGTCCCATACTCTGACTTCTTTATCTTCCGGTACGTCCACCCCGAACTCCGCCAAAACGCCTCGCGGGTCGCTCACTGCGCGTGCCCGGTACGGCGCGGCTTTGTACCACACCGGCGGCAAGCCCAAGGTGGGCCAGGGATAACAAGAACACAATGTGCACACCAATATATTGTGCACCTCAGAAGTGTTTTCGACGACCACCATGTCCTCGCCCTGCATGCCGCTGAAACCGAGTTCCCCGATTGCAGCAGATCCTTCTTCGAGCAAGCGTTTCTTGTAATCCGCATCCGTCCAAGCGCGCGCGACCACTTGAGCGCCATTATGCGGTCCGACTTTCGTTTCATAGGTGTCGACCAGTTCGTCTAAGGCCTTAGGATCAATCAGACCCTTCTCGACCAATAACGACTCCAGCGCTTTAACCCGAATTTCTGGATCGCTTAACGGACGGTTGTGTGCTGAACTCATCATGGACTCCCCATTAATTACGTGATTGTTTTCCAATCGATCGACGTTTCAAAAGCTTGCGACGCGTGAAAATTTGTACTTTCGTCGTAGTCGCGATGCGCAATCATCATACCAATCGGTACTCCGTCAGACTTTCGTTTGCCGTTGACCGAGGCAATTCCTAATCGTTGACGCATTGAAAGACTTTATATTCAACGCGTCCCTTTACCACCCGGCCCTGTGACACCGCGACCACTGAATTAACCCACTTATAGCGTTCGTCACCCGATTCCAGTCGCGGTGCGGTGAAAAATTCCGTTTCGCCATAGTCGCAGTCACCCTCACCAGCTAGCGCCGCTTGCATCGCTTCGTTGACAATCATATTGCCAAAGTATTGGAGATAGATAATTGCACCGTCGTGTGTCTCGAGCGTCGCACGGACATCTAAATGGCCAACCCCATCGTTATCAAAAATCAACCAGTCTGCAGCACTCAAGGCGCGAATTTTACCTTTTAGTCTTGAGCCTTCGAACTCGCCGCCATTCACTTCGACAATAACCCGATTACCAAACGACGCGACCCCGACTTCGAGCGGTGCTTCAAGGTTGGCGTAATACTCCATTAGTGGCTCTAATTTCACGAAAATCTCTCCGATGCGCTGGTTCATTGTGGCGGATACGCATTCTAACGCGGGTCGCTTGGCATCGCACTATTCGGTCGATGCGGAGCAAAGTTTAAACCAGCATAAGTCAGCGCCGAAGAACGGGCTTGAGAGCTTTGTTCTAACAAGACCCGACTATTTACTGTTGAACCATCCGTACGGTCGTTCGAAAGCCGTTCGTTAATTCGGGTGATAAGACGCCGGTATTTCAATGTGCTCGGCGTCAGCTAACGCAACGTTCAGGACGAACGCCAGCGGTTAGATCTTGAGCTTTACATTTTGCCCTTTAATCCACTTCGTCTGGATTGTCGGAGTAGTAACGCGATCGCGATCGTAAGTAACAACAACGGCGCAGGGAGTGGCACGGCGGATATGTCATACCCAATCAGATCCAAGGCGCGCAGATCTGCGGGACTAATCTCAAACACTTGCCCAAAAGCTAATGTCGGATCGAGGATCCCGATCGAGTTAATGTCTTTCCAATGACTCGCTTGACGTTCATCTCCGGAAAGCCCGGTTGATAAGAGGTATTCGTTATCGGTATCGTCAAAGAACGCATTAACTCCGGGGATTAAGTTTCGTGTTGCGCTGGTAAAACTCGCAGCATCAATCGGATTATCGCCGGGTCCGAAACGAAAGAGGTCGAGTATCGTCGGGGCAATGGTGCCGGCGGTCGCTTGACTTAAGAGAAAATCTACCTGGTCCACAACCGACGTAAATCCTAGCGCATGGCCAAGCTCGTGAGCGGCAACCGTTTCGAAATCCATGTGCCCAGCTTGCACACCATTAGCATTGTCGAAATCAAAACTGAATCCCAGATTAAAATTGATTACGGCATCGGTTACCCCGAAGGCAGCCCCATCGAAATCAATTCCGGGTACAAAAGATTTGAAGTTCGCTTTAGTGCCGGATAACTCTCCGAGAAAATTAAAACCGGTCGGCAGCGCAATATTTAAATTATCGATACTGGGTAGGAATGCGACGATCGCGTCGTCGTTTTCCAATGCCGCTTCCAGTCTCAACATGTCAAGAACATTATCGGAGAAAGCGGCATTCGTCACTAAAGTGACCGATCCGGCAGTGCCGATGACGCTAGGATTTTGCAACTGCATAAATTGCGTCTGAATGTTTACCGTAATCGGATCATTAATCACACTCGTCCAACTTTCAGCTGCGCGCAACAGTGCAGCCTCGGCCTGCGGCGTGAACCCCACCAACGAGGTGAAATCGAATTCGAGCGCGATCGCGTCCATCGGCAGGCTCGCGATCATCGCAGCCGCAGCGGCTCGTCGAAATCGGAATACAAATCTAGGCAGCGTTATTTTTCATATCGCTTCCGATTCTACGCTTGGACCGGCAACGAAAACGATGGTTATTTTGTTTCTGACACAATTCGCTACATTTCGGTTTCGCCGAAATGGCGCAACACGACACGGGAACTGCTTGGCGCCGCAGTGGGCGGGAGTAACACATTAATCCTGGTTCGGTGGGCGCGAATCAATTCGCCGCGAATCGATTTGTTTAATGCGCTCGCATTCACTGGAACTACGCATGCACGTAATTCGATGCTACTGCTGCGGTCGACACCGGCTTAGAAAAATAGCATCCCAGGTTTTCTACGCATCACGCAATTTTCGATAGAACGTGCGAATGTCGTCGACCAGCGCCTCGGGCTCCTCCATCGGGGCGAAGTGACCGCCCGATTCCATTTTCGTGAAGTGTTGAAGATTATAATAATCTTCCGCCCAACTTCGCGGCATCAACACGACTTCTTGCTCAAACATGCCTACGCCTGTCGGTGCTTCGACGACCGGCGTGCGATTGTGCGATGGCTGCCATTTGTTGTGTAAACACTCATAGTAATAACGCGCGGAGGTGCCGTAGCTTTGAGTAAACCAATAAATCGAGATAGTTGTCAGTAGTTCATCTTTCGTAAAACGCGTCTCGACATCGCCGCCGCAATCGCTCCAGGTGCGGCGTTTCTCTAGTATCCAGGCACACAACCCAGCAGGAGAATCGTTCAACGCGAATGCGATCGTTTGCGGTTTCGTCGATTGAATGGCGGAGTAACCGCTTTCTTCGGAAAAGAAGTTTTCATTGCGTTCGAAATAACCGATTTCGTCCGATCCATAGGCGCTGGCCGGCGGCAGTTCGCCGTTAAATACGTGCAACGGCACCATCAGATGTATGTAAACGCCAATTAAATGCTCAGCATATTTATGGCCCAATTGAGCGGTGAGAATAGCGCCCCAATCACCACCACCAGCGGCAAATTTATCGTAGCCCAAGACGTCACGCATCAAGCTCACCCATAAATCTGCGGTGCGCCAAAAATTCACGCCCGGAGTCGTCAAAGGATTGGAAAAACCGTAGCCCGGGAGTGACGGGATCACGACATCAAACGAATCTTCTGCGTTCCCGCCGTACGCGACCGGATCGGTCAATGGGCCAATCACTTTATGCCAATCCCAAAACGTCCAGGGCCAACCGTGACTTAGAATCAGCGGTGTTGGATTCGGGCCTTTGCCTTTCTCATGAATGAAATGAATCGGCACGCCATCTATCGTCGTCTTAAAATTCTGAAAGCGATTGATTTTCGCTTCTTGCGCACGCCAATCGTAATCAGTCGCCCAGTAGGACAGTAATTCCTGCAGATATTTGCCATTCGTACCGTACTGCCAGTTTTCATTGGCGAATTCCGGCGCTAAACGGGTGCGCTCCAATCGTTGGCGTAAATCTGCAACATCGCTGTCAGGAATATGAATGGTAAATGGTTCAATGCTCACCGCAGGCTCCTCGATAACTAACGATTAATTCTGGACAAGCTTAATACTACTACGAGGTTCGCGCAGACTGCTCGCTTGAGCGTATTTCGGACAGTAACCTGCCCGACCCGAGACAACTCTACATATTCTTAATAATCAATAATTTATAAATCTAAACGCGCCTAAAAATACGCCCGTCAAAAATACCGATGCGGACGTTTTCTAACGCCACAAGTGTAACGCCGTGCCCAATTGGCGGTTGCGCTGCGCTCAACGCTCAAGAACTGGTAATTCAGCACAATTAAAGTCGCCGGTAAAAGTGATAATTTTCAATGATATAGGTGCAGCATGAGCATAAATATAAGAATCGCCCCACCCACGGATACGACAGTGCGATGTATCACCTCGGGCATTCAACGTGCGAACAGTTATTTTTCTACTTTTGGCGATATTCGGCGCAGCCAGCGCTGCGGATG
>CAWLAW010000254.1:0-5244 GCA_963854885.1 Gammaproteobacteria bacterium
CTGGGCAGCCCGAATCAAGTGCGGCACAAATCGGTTCGATGCTGTCAAAAATTTCTGTCGACCATTCGTGGAGCGACTTCATTGAATTTTTATGTTGTAATTTCAGTCCGGGTTCGCGGCCGCGTAAAGCAACGGTCAGTTCGTTGTACTGAATAGTGCGTTGCTCGGCCTCAGAAATAGTTGGGCTTTGCTCCAATAAGCAAAAAATTAGGAACGCTTCCATAAATCGTAATTGGTTTAAATTAACGCCGCTTGGATCAAATGCACAAACATCTAAGGCTCTAATTTCTACGTACTCGACACCTCGGGTGCGCAGTGCGGTACTTGGTTTTTCGCCGGGTAGGGTGACGCGTTTCGGACGCACGAAGCTATAATATTCATTCTCGATTTGCAGCGTATTGGTGTTAAGTTGGACATAGTTCTCGCCATCCTTAATTCCGATCGCTTCATACTCCGGATACGGGGTTTCTATCGCGGCCCTAAGGCTGTCGACGTAGGCCGTTAATCCGTCGTAAGAGATTGCAAGTGCCGATTGGTTTTTATTCTTGTAGCCGATGTCGCTCATTCTAAGTGACGTGGCGTACGGCAAATAATGAGTTCCTGAATCGAATGCCTTAAAGCGGGTTGTTCGTCCTGCCAGAAACGATTTACACACCGCTGGTGACGTGCCGAACAAAAACGGGACTAGCCAACCAAGCCGATGAAAGTTTCGAATCAAGCCAAAATAGTGTTCGTCGATGAAATCGCGTAGCGGCCCCGCGTCTTCTTCTTCTTCTTGGAATTCGGGCCAAAATGCAATTGGCAAGGAGTAATTAAAATGGACACCGGCTATCGCCTGCATTCTGCGACCATAACGATAATCGAGCCCGACCCGATAGATGTGTTTCATGCGGCCGATATTCGATGTGCCAAATTGCGCGATCGGGATGGCTTCGTCGTCGCCTACGGCGCACGGCATACTTGCCGCCCACATTAATTCATCGGTACTAAGATTCTGATATAGGTATTGATGTAGCTCGTCGAGGCAGTTCAATACGTCATTGATCGAGGTAAATGTTGGGGTCACTAATTCGGTGAGCGCTTCGGAATAGTCAGTCGTTATATAGGGGTGCGTCAACGGAGAGCCCCACGCGGCCGGATGTGGACTCGTCGCGACTGCCCCGTCACGAGTGATGCGTAGGCTTTCTTTTTCGAGCCCTTTCAGACCACCTTGTAATAGTGTTTCATCTCCGAGGACGGAGAGGGCGCTAATTCGTTTTTCGGCAAGACGATACATAATGAGACTAGGCGGCGAATGTGTAGCTATAAGGACGTGCGAGTATACCAGTCAGTCTTGGAACTCGATATCCTCCCCAGCTGACGAATAAACGACAAGACGCACGGAAAATCATGGTCATCGAGGACAAATGAAAGTTCGACCCATATACGCCGGGATATTTATCCTTGTTCGGCACTCTAATAACTTGTCGAACACACTTAGGAACTAACGTTGGATGTATTGGTTGTAGAAGACGATGCGGAGACACGGGAATACCTAAAATCCGAATTGAATGGAGTAGGTTTTAGGGTGTCCGTCGCGGGGTCCCTTCTCCAGGCTCAGGAAACCATGGCAACGAATTCGTTCGATGTGATTGTACTTGACCGCTTGTTGCCAGACGGAGACGGTATAAATTTCATCGAACGTATTAGGCTTCAAGGTGTCACGATTCCCGTGCTCGTGTTGTCTGCTCTTGGCGAGGTACGCCATAGGGTGGACGGGCTACGGGCCGGTGGCGACGATTACTTAATAAAACCGTTTGACGTCATCGAGTTGGCCGCGCGACTCGAGGTTCTTGTCCGGCGTGTAGCTAGCGCACCGGCGACGTCCATCCAGGTTGGAGATCTTTTCATCGACATTCTCGGCCAACGGGTCGTTCGGGCTGGGAAGGAGATCCGTCTGCAGCCCAGAGAATTTAAACTACTTGAGTATTTGGCGCAGCAGCGTGATCAAGTCGTAACCAGAACAATGCTTTTGGAAGCTGTATGGGGGTTGACTTTCGATCCGCAAACTAACGTCGTTGATGTCCACATCAGTCGTTTGCGAAACAAACTAGATTCCGGCTTTGATTCGCCGTTACTACACACAGTTCGGGGACAGGGGTATCGACTTGCTGAGACTGCGTGAACTTCGGCGATCGACCATTCTCCGGATCACGTCCGTGTTTGTGTTGATTCTCCTGGGCGCGATTACCTTTATGGGCGGTTTCGTATTTTGGTCGACTGTCGGTTTCATGGACAGACAAACAAATACAGTCATTGAAACGGACATTGAAGGGTTGGCTGATGTGTATCAAAGAGACGGTCTGAACGGACTGATCGCGACGATCGAATCCAGAATCAAGCGTGATCCGAGCCGCTCGTCGATTTATCTCGTCGCGAACCATCGCAAAGTTCCCGTAGTAGGTAATATTTCTGGTTGGCCGAACGCCCGTCCCGACCAAGATGGCTGGATTGAGTTTCGATTGCGAGAGAAAAGCTCAAGCGACACCACCCAGGCGAGGACTCGCCCGTTTTTGCTTAAAGGCGGGATCAATTTACTCGTCGGACGAGACATCAGAACGTTAGACGAAATGAAACGACTCATCGAGCGATCGCTCGGATGGTCGATGGCTATCGCGATGGTCGTAGGGGTTAGCGCGGGGTTGCTTTTCACCCGCAAAGTTGGCCGGCGATTGGATATTATCAGTAGGACGAGTCGTCGCGTTCGCCATGGCAACTTGTCGGAGCGCGTGCCTCTCACAGGGAGCGGGGACGACCTCGATGAGCTCGCACTTGGTCTGAATACTATGCTCGATGAGATTCAACAATTGCTGAGCGGTATTGAGTATGTAGCAGACAATTTGGCGCACGATCTGCGAACGCCATTGTCGCGTTTACACAATCGCCTAATGCGGTTACGTTCAGAAACCGAGCAAGAAGGACTCGATACCATCTCGATTGATACCTGTTTGTCCGAGGTCGACCAGATCCTGGCAACCTTCAGCGCCCTTCTTAGAATCTCCAAACTTGAGGCCGCCGGGCAAAGCAAGGCGCTTTCGCCAGTAAATCTTCGGCAACTAATGGATGCGGCGATCGAGTTGTACGAACCATTAGCGCGCGAGCATGGCATCGTGATCGCGACGGAGCTGGAAGAAATCTCGGTACCCGGTGATCGGGATCTGCTTCTTCAAGCCGTGTGTAATTTGCTCGACAATGCGATTAAATTCTCGCTCCACGGCGGTCGGATCGATATCGATTTGCGGGATGAACTAGGACAAACGAATCTGAGAATATCAGATCACGGGGTTGGGATTGATCATCATGATCGCGATCGCGTATTCGAGCGACTTTATCGTGGCCAAGTCGCTACTGACATCGACGGTTTGGGTCTTGGTTTGACGCTAGTCAAAGCGATTTTGCAATATCACGCTGCAACTGTTTCTCTGCATGACAATTACCCAGGTCTACGTGTATTAATTGAATTCGACAAGGCACGAGATGACGAAATAATTTCGTCTTAGGACGACATCCGCACCGACTTACACATACAATAACCGCATTCGTAAATGGCACTTCACGAGCTCAATGCTCGGTGCGCGCAGAATCGGGAAATAGTCTGTCAAATGAGAAAACTACTTATCGCGAATCGCGGCGAGATTGCCTGTCGCGTTGCGCGCAGCGCGAAATCCCTCGGAATCGCAACGGTTGGCGTCTATTCGGAGGCAGATGCCGAGGCCTTGCACGTCAAACGTTGCGACGAGGCCGTCCTACTCGGACCAGCTAAGGCGGCGGATAGTTATTTGAATGTTGATCGCGTGATTGCTGCTGCGAAACAAACTGGCGCGGACGCTGTTCATCCGGGCTATGGTTTTCTGGCGGAAAACGCTGAATTTGCCGGGCGAGTTATCCGCGAGGGTCTGATTTGGGTGGGCCCTAGCCCGGACCAGATTCTAGCGATGGGCGATAAAGAACGCGCCCGCGGCATCGCAGATGCTGCTGGGGTGCCGGTGCTTAAAGGGAGCCCGAGGTTTGCAGTTGGAAACATCGACGGATTAGTGGCCGCCGCCGATGCTGTCGGCTATCCGCTATTAGTCAAGGCGTCGGCAGGCGGAGGCGGTATTGGCATGCGCCTTGTCGAAGGCCCGGAACAAATTGAGAAAACCGTTGCATCGACGCAAGCAATGGCAGAGCGTTCGTTTGGCGATGGCACTATTTTTCTCGAGCGCTTTATTGCTAAAGCTCGGCACATCGAAATCCAAGTATTCGGATTCGGTGATGGGCGCGCGGTGCATTTCTACGAGCGAGAATGCTCCATCCAGAGACGCTTTCAGAAAGTAATAGAGGAAGCACCGGCCGTCGGCTTCCCTCACGAGATGCGCGACCAAATGAGCCAGGCGGCGATTGCGCTCAGCGAAGCAGAATCCTATTCCGGTGCCGGAACGGCGGAATTTATCGTCGATGCGCAATCGAATGAATTTTATTTTCTCGAGATGAACACGAGAATTCAGGTCGAACATCCGGTCACTGAAATGACGACCAATTCAGATCTCGTCGCGCTGCAAATCAAGCTTGCCCGAGGCGATGATTTATCCTTTCTAACGCAGGATTCGATTCAACAAACGGGCCATGCAATCGAATGTCGGTTATACGCGGAAAATCCTAACAAAATGTTTATGCCATCGCCCGGCACTCTAGATAAATTCCGATTGCCGAATGCCGATGAGAGCGTACGAATCGATAGCGGGGTCGTCGAAGGTGACGTGATAACGCCCTATTACGATCCAATGCTGGCGAAAGTAATTTGCAAAGGAGAAACTCGCGCAAGCGCCTTGGACTTGATGATCAAATCTCTGAACAGTACGACCATTGAGGGCATCGCAAATAACGTCGAGTTCCTGGAAAAAGTTGTTTCCCATTCAAACTTTCAACGAGGCGATGTGTTTACAGGCTTTATAGATGCGTACAAATCAGACCTCATCAATTGATAGAACTACGCGTTAAGCGACGACTTCGTGACTAAGGAAGACGACGATGATTTACCCTGAACCAAAGTGTTCGCCGGGCGGCGATCGATTTATGCTCATCGAATTCGGCGACGAACTCACCTTAGAGCTGAATTTCTTCTCGCAGAGTTTGGCGCGCGCGACGGCGGATCAGTCGATCAAAGGCATTGTGGAAACGGCGCCGTGTTTTTCCTCATTGCTAGTTCACTACGAACCGGATGAG
>CAWLAW010000255.1:0-5236 GCA_963854885.1 Gammaproteobacteria bacterium
CCTTATGGGAGTTGGACATCACCGGAATCAAAGCGCCGCGCAAAGTGCGCGCCGACATGGGGCACTTGAACGGATTTGATTTTGATCGTGATGGCTATCTTTACGGACCGCTTATTTTTAAAGGCAGGGTTGTGCGCATCGATGTGGACAGCGGTGAAATGAAAACTTTGGCGTCGGGGTTCGCCATTCCCGTGGCAGTCAATCTCGATAGCAAAGACAACGTCTACGTTGCGGACGGGCGGCTAGGGCGATTAATTCGGCTCGATAAAGACACGGGCGAGCAAACGCTCGTGGCAACGCTCGATGGCGGTATCGATAATCTCGCCATCAATTCAAAAGACCAGGTGTTCCTCACGAATCTTGCCGATAATGCAATTCACAAAATTAATATGCGCACCGGTTCGCATCGAACGATTATGCAGAGCGTTTTATCCGTTCCAGGCGGGCTCGATGTTGCGACGGATAATGGCGTAGACACGATCTACTTAGGTGATTTATTTAACTACAGCTCAATTAACGGCGATTCCGGCGCGGTGACACAAATCAAACGCGGTCTTGAAGATCACTTTGAGCTAGCGATGGCGGTTAGTGTCCAGGGCGATAAAGTGGTGACCGCGAGTTGGTTTGTCGATGCCGTTGAAATATTCGATCGGCAATCTGGTGCCTCGCTTGCTAGCTACCACAACTTAGTCGATCCGGTGGATGCGATTTTGCTTGAGGACGGCCGGGTACTCGTTGCGGAACAAGGGACGGGTAATTTGGTTGCGATAAATGCACAGGACGGTTCCGAACGAAAAGTGCTTGCGAGCGACCTGCCCGGTATGGCGGCGCTGCGCCCATTGTCAAAAAAATGAAGTTTATCTCAGCGACATCGACGGCGGACAGTTGTTGCGGATCAATTTAAGCAATGGAGAGAAATCTGTCGTTGTTGATGGACTCGACCAACCGGAAGGCTTCGACGTTGCTCCCGATGGGACCATTGTGCTCGCCGAAGTCGGCAAGCAGAGAATCATCCGCATCGATCCAAAAAACGGCGCGATTTCAGAGATTGCGCGTAATTTAGCGATCGGCTATCCGGCTGCGAGCGGTTCGCCTGCCGTATTTATCACCACTGGGGTTGGCGTATCCGACAGTGGGGCGATTTATGTGTCCTCCGACGTCAATACTGCGATTTACAAGATCACCAAGCAGTAATGACTGACAAAAGTCATCGATGATTGCGTTCCTCGGTCGAGCGTTCAGCGAGCGCCGCTAGTAGCTGCTACCCTCAGACAAGACAGGGCAAACCCAGCATGCCAGAATCACGGGGCGCGGCGCCGAATAGTTCAATTTCTGCAACGCCGCAACCGACCCCGTGCGGAGGATAATTCCATGACAACGACCTACGATCTCAAAATCGTCAATGCATCGATCGTCGACGGTACCGGCAAGCCTCAATTTCATGGTGATGTCGGCATCCGCGACGGATTGCTCACCGCTATAGGCGATGCGCCGGGCGAGGCCGATGAAACTATTGACGCCGGTGGCCACGTTGTCGCACCTGGATTTGTCGATATTCACACCCATTATGATGCACAGATATTGTGGGATCGAATGCTCACTATTTCTCCCTGGCACGGGGTGACAACGGTCGTCATGGGCAATTGCGGATTCAGTGTCGCGCCAACCCGACCGGAACATCGCGACATGATTGTGCGTACCTTAGAGAACGTCGAAGGCATGACCGTGGCCGCGCTTCAAGCGGGGCTAGGAGAGGAATGGCCGTTCGAAACATTCCCCGAATATCTAGACGCCATAGAATCTCGCGGCACCGCGATTAATGTTGGTGCCATGATCGGCCATACGGCGCTGCGCACTTACGTGATGGGCGAGAACGCAACGGAACGCGAAGCAACGGAAGACGAAATCAGAACGATGCAAGAGCTTGTAGATGAGGCAATGCGGGCGGGCGCAATCGGCTTTGCGACATCGAAGGCGATCACGCACGTGGGTTATCAAGGCAAACCCGTACCGAGCCGTGCGGCGTCATTCGATGAGATTAAAAGTATTGCGGCGGTCTTAAAAAGCGACGAGCGAGGCGGTGTTATCCAAGCCACTGTTGGCCCGACGCTGTCGTACGATGAATTTCGGCAATTGAATGAAGTGTCCGGTTGCCCGGTCACCTGGACGGCTCTACTGGCAGGCGCCGCAATCAATGATGGGACAGCGAGCGAACAGTTAAAGCAATCTGAAGCGCTGGTCGCCGAGGGCTATAACGTCGTTCCGCAAGTCACACCGCGACCGCTCAACTTTGAATTTCAGCTTGCTGCACCGTTCGTTCTCGAGCCATTGCGACTATTTAAACCCGTGTCGCAAGCCGATCATGAAGGTAAGAAACGCCTTTATGCCGATCCAGAATTTCGTGCAAAGGTTTGGGAGAAACTCGACGGTCGGGTTCCCGAAACGTTTAGGAACGGATTTCGCGCGACGGTAATTTCAGAAATGCCCGGTCACGATGAGCTTAACGAACGCAAGTTGTTCGACGTGGCAGCCGAGCGCGGCTTAACGCCAGTCGAGTTAATGTTTGATCTCGGCCTTGAATCGGATCTTAAAGCGCGCTTTCGGATGCCAGTCGCAAATCACGAAGAAGACGAAGTCGAGGAACTCTTGCTGAGTAAGGACACGGTGCTCGGTTTGTCCGACGCCGGTGCGCATGCGAGTCAATTGTGCGATGCGGGCCTAACGACCTATCTCCTGCGCCGTTGGGTGCGTGAAAAGAAAGTCCTAGAGCTCGAAGAAGCCGTGCGCATGGTTACCTCAAGACCGGCTGAGGTATTCGGCATCACCGATCGCGGTCGACTAGAAATCGGTCTTGCCGGCGACGTGGTGATTTTCAATCCGGACACCGTCGGTGATTCGCCGCTGCGGCGCGTCTGGGATTTCCCGGGTGGCGCGGATCGGCTCGTGTCTGATGCTGTCGGCATCGATGCGGTGATCGTCAACGGAAAACTGCTGCGCCAAGATAACGTCGATTGCCTAGATGCTGATGGACCATTGCCCGGACGTTTGCTTAGAAACGGTCGGGCGAATTAATTACGCTCGGATCGAGAGGTGAGAAGATGATCAAACCAATTATTTCAGCGGACAGCCACGTTAGCGAACCGCCGAATTGCTACGTCGATTACATCGACAAGAAGTATTTAGATCGCGCACCGCGTCTTGTCCACGATGAAAAGCGTGGCGACGTCTACATGGTTGAAGGCAGTAAACAACCGATCCCCATGGCATTAGTTTCGGCGGCCGGGAAATCCCCCGAAGAACTCTCACCGAAAGGTGCCCGTTTCGAGAAATTGCACAAGGGCGGCTGGGAGCCGCATGCGCGAATAAAGGATCAACAAACCGACGGTATTGCTGCGGAAGTTATTTACCCTTCCGTTGGTATGGAAATCTGTAATATTCCGGACATAGATTTAAAACAAGCGTGCATGAGCGCTTACAATTTATGGCTGGCGGAATTCTGCGCGCCGTATCCACATCGACTCATAGGACTTGGCCAATGTGCAATCCGTACGCCGGAAGAAGGTATTAAAGAACTCGAATCGATCAAAGCGCTCGGTTTTAAAGGTGTCATGCTACCGGGACTCCCTGCACAAGAAGACTATCCACACGAAATGTATACGGAGTTCTTTGACGCTGTCATCGAACTCGATTTAGTCCCGAGCTTCCATATTCTTACGTCGGGCGAAGGCTTAACGCAAAAATTTCGTGGATCCAAAATCAATTCATTTATGGCGGTCGTGCGCGGTAACCAAGAATTGATGAGCATGTTCGTATTTGACGGAATTTTTATGCGTCATCCGAAGCTTAAAATTGTCTCAGTCGAGGCGGATGGCGGTTGGATACCGCACTACATGTATCGCATGGATCATGCGTACCAAAGACACCGCCATTGGATGCGCGGAAAAGAGCTAGATAAAACCCCAAGTGAGTATTTCCGCGAGCACATTTACTTCACGTTTCAAGACGACTACACGGCGTTCCAATTTAAAGACTATTTGAATATCGAGCGCATGATGTGGGCAAACGACTTTCCTCATTCCGATTCAACCTGGCCATGGTCCCAAGACTTGTTGGCAAAAAATCTAACGCATATGACCGAAGCGGAAAAGAATTTAATCTTGCACGAAAATGTCGCCAATTTGTACAAATTGGATACGGCTGCACTGCAGGCCGTAGCGTAGATTTAGATACTAGCGGTTGGTCGCACCCCCCTTAGGTATAAGTTTTAGCACGAGCATTTTTCACATCGCTTCGCTCGCTGTGCCCGAGCGTTTGAGGTAAGGGCGAGGCCGCAGAATTCCCGAAAGACGTTCCGATGCATTAGTATCGTTATTTTGTACTGAACCATACGATGGACGCTTCTAGTGGAGGCATCGTTGTTGTTCCCGCTGTCCATATAAGGGATATTCGCGACGAAAACGGCCGGTGTGCTTCGTCGGGCCCGTTTCAATCCGCATTGAATAAACCCGGCACGGCGCCAGTCATAAGTGGTCGGTTCAGAATGCGGTGCTCCTTCGCAGCGAATATGTGCGAGACCTCTGATTCGACGAAGAGGGCTATGTCCTCTACTAGCATCCCCATCATTCGCTCTGCTTCCGGTCCCTGCAGTGAGGTTACGGCGCTTCGGTCTATCCAGGCTTCCGCCTGTCCGATCATCGCATCGACATTCTCGAACTCGGTACCAAGTAAGGCCTTGAAATCCTGATAGACTTTCGATTCGATCCGGTGACCCTGCACATACTTGTGAGACGGTAGAAATTCAACAAACTCCCGAGCCATCGCGCCGTGACAGCTGCACCAATGGAGCTGCGCCTCTTGAAGGCTTAGATGCTCGTGCCGCCGTGGAACATAGAAAATCTTGAGATTCGTAGTCTCCCAGGTCGCCGTACAGTGCTTGTCGGTAAACACCTGCGGAATGTCGATCGTAAACCAGTAGTCGGAGCGGCTACAATCTATCCAATCAGTCTCCGCAGCTGCAATGGCTTTCAGTGCCTCAGCAACATCACCCTTGGCCATGCCGGTTTTAAATTCCGCAAGATCGTTTGTGAGGACTTTCACGACGTAGTCGAGCATCGTCCGATCGCGCGCCGATAGGTCCGCCACCAGCAATCAAAACAGTTGTTTCAAGGTATTCGGGCATCGCTCAATCGGGCTGTAATGATCAATGTAAATATTAATGATTGATCAAAATTAAGTT
>CAWLAW010000256.1:0-5225 GCA_963854885.1 Gammaproteobacteria bacterium
ACGCACGCGAACGGATTGCTTTCTGCGCTACCCGCAAGTCGAACAGTTGATGTGCTTGCGTTCTGCTCGTGATCGGCGTGCAAAATAAGCAACAATTCGAGCGCTCGTATCGCCACAGGATTAATTTCGTAGGGCTCCGTGGGCCATGAAAACATCATCGCCATGAAGTTTTCCACATAACTTTTAGAATTGTCGGGATAGACGAACGGTAACCCAGACTGATAGCGATATATTTTGGACACTAAATTTGGCATTTTGCCGATTATCCGCCGCGCCGTCATTTGCCGTTCTTGGGGATCGTAGACATCCATTCCGTCGTGATAAAAGGACGCCACGGCACCGACGACACCTGTTAATACCGACATTGGATGTGCGTCATATCGATACCCGGAGTAAAACCGATGTAGGTGCTCGTGGGTCATGCCGTGCATCTTAATCGCATGATCCCAGTCGGCCGACTCTTTGGCGTTAGGTAGTTCCCCGTGAATGAGTAAATAGGCAACTTCTAAAAACGTCGACTTCTCAGCTAACTGCTCGATCGGATAGCCGCGATGCATCAACACGCCTTGTTCACCGTCGAGATAGGTAATTGCGCTGCGACAACTGCCTGTAACTCCGTAACCGGGATCGATCGTGAACATCCCCAGCTCTTTATACAAGCCTCCAACCTCGATTACAGGCGCGCCGTAGGTTCCTTCATGGACGGGGCATTCAATCGATTTTCCGGTTCGATTATCCGTAATTGTGACCGTATTTTTACTCATAAGACTCTCATTTATTTGGGCAAGCCCGATCCCCAGGTCATTCGCTAGTTTCTAATGGAGCCGGTCTGCGATGTCGCTGGATCTCGCCGTAGAATACCGTTCCTACTAACTGACGAGCAAGTTGCCTTAGCAACTCGCATATGTTTAGGAGCCCCGCCCCGTGAGCCAGCAACGCTTTGATTGAGCGCCGAGGGATTCTGCATAAAATTATGACGATTCGCTCTTAGTGCAGTGAATTTATTGAATTTATCCGTGACTTTAATTAGCAGTTGATCAAAGATTGCCGCACGTTGGCCGATTACTGATTGATCAGCCGCTAGTTTCCAGCAGTCTGGGTGCTGGGGTACTATTTTTTAGGAAAATTAGGTGGATAAGATGAAACCCTCGTCGTGTCTGTTCAGTGCGAACGCTGCCTTCATCGAAGGTATTTACGAATCCTATTTAGAGGACCGTAGCTCGGTGCCGAGCGAATGGCAGGACTACTTCGATCGCCTGCAGCTCGAATCGAACCCAGGAACGGCCGATATCTCGCATGCCGGCGCACGACAACGGATGTTGGACTACGCTAAATCGGCAAATTCCAAGGCCGTTGTCGCGACGACGAGCGCGGACGAATCACAGTCTTCAAAACAAGTTTCCGTCCTACAGTTGATCAATGCGTTTCGATTCACCGGCCATCGCCAGGCGAACCTCGATCCCTTAAATCAGTACGAAAGACCCCATGTTCCGGAGTTGGATCCCGCAACCCACGGCTTGGACAAGGGAGATATGGACCAGGTTTTTAATACCGGCTCGCTGCACGGGCCGGAACAGGCGCCATTGCGAGAAATTTTAGACATTGTTCGCTCTACCTATTGCGGGACGATCGGCGCGGAGTACATGCACATCGTCGAAACCGCGCAAAAACGCTGGATTCAACAACGTCTTGAATCGGTTTTAGGCAAGCCCAACTACGACGAAAGCAAGAAACGTCACTTGCTCGGGAAGGTACTCGCCGCCGGCGCATTAGAGGAATACTTGCACACGAAATATGTCGGGCAAAAACGCTTTTCCCTCGAAGGCGGAGAATCCCTCATCCCTTTAATGGATCAACTCGTTGAAGATTGCGGACGTCACGGGGTGAAGGAAATCGTGCTTGGTATGGCGCACCGAGGTCGACTGAATGTCCTCGTCAACATTGTTGGCAAGCATCCGTCAAAGCTTTTCGACGAATTCGAAGGCCGCTCACGCGAGGCGCGTTCCGGAGATGTGAAATACCACATGGGATTCTCTTCTGATATTGAAACCCCCGGTGGCTCGGTACATCTCACTTTAGGATTCAATCCGTCACACTTAGAAATTATCGATCCGGTGGTCGAAGGTTCGGTACGGGCGCGCCAGGACCGGCGCTGCGACGTTGAACGAAACTCGGTTTTACCATTGCTGATTCACGGCGACGCCGCATTCGCTGGCCAAGGCGTGGTGATGGAGACATTCAATTTATCGCAAACCCGCGGCTATTCGACCGGCGGTACTGTGCATATTATTTTCAACAACCAAATCGGCTTTACCACCAGCGACCCGTTGGATTCTCGATCCACGTTGTACTGTACAGACGTCGCCAAAATCGTCCAAGCACCTATTTTCCACGTTAACGCTGACGATCCGGAAGCCGTCGCGTTCGTTGCGCAAGTCGCGTTGGATTTTCGGATGGAATTCAACAAAGATGTGGTGATAGACATGATTTGCTATCGCAAGCACGGCCACAGCGAGGCCGACGAGCCGTCTGCGACGCAACCGATTATGTATCAGCATGTGCGCAACCATCCCGGCGTACGAAAAATTTATACGGACAAGCTCGTTGACGAGGGTGTCATCGGACCCAGCTACGCGGATGAGGTTACCCAATCGTATCAGTCCTCACTCGATAACAATATCGTGATGTCACGACCCTATGCCGACGTCACCGATACTCGGTTCTTAATTAACTATGAACCCTATCGATTGGCGAGTTGGGAGGACCAAGTCGATACATCGATCAGCGGCGAACTAATCGACGAGTTGACGCAAAAGTTGGTTAACTATCCCGACAGTTTCGAGCTGCATCGGGCGGTGAAACGGATTAACGCCGATCGCGCGGCGATGGGAGCGGGAGAAAAACCGCTGGATTGGGGCTACGCCGAGAACCTCGCGTACGCGAGTCTGCTGCATAATGATTATGGCGTGCGTTTATCCGGGCAGGACAGCGCCCGCGGCACTTTTTTTCACCGCCACGCTGTAATACACGATCAAAAAACTGGCGATACGTTCTTACCGTTACAAAATTTGTCCACCGATCAACCGAGTTTTTTAGTGATCAATTCGACATTGTCCGAAGAAGCCGTACTCGGGTTTGAATTCGGCTACGCTAGTGCGGAACCCAATGTGCTAACCATTTGGGAAGCGCAATTTGGTGATTTCGCAAACGGCGCGCAGGTCGTTATTGACCAATTTATCGCATCATCTGAGGAAAAATGGGGCAGATTTTGCGGCCTTACGATGCTCCTCCCGCATGGCTATGATGGCCAAGGTCCAGAACACTCTTCTGCGCGACTCGAACGATACTTACAGCTGTGCGCCGAAAACAACATGCAAGTCGTCTATCCCACAACGCCGGCGCAAATATTTCACCTCCTGCGCCGTCAAATGCTGCGCTTATTTCGTCGGCCGTTGATAGTGATGAGCCCGAAGAGCCTGCTGCGACACAAGCTATCGACCTCTACGCTGGATGATATTCAAAGCGGGCGGTTCCAAAATGTTATCGGTGAGATTGACGCTATCGATGACACCGCGGTAACCCGGATTTTGGTGTGTAGCGGTAAAGTTTACTTTGATTTATTAGAGAGCCGACGCGAACATGGAATTGAGAATGTGGCCGTGTTGCGCTTAGAACAACTCTACCCTTTTCCCCGAGACGAACTTATCGAACACATCAATAAGTATCCGAATGCAGACGAGCTCATTTGGGTTCAGGAGGAACCGCGTAACCAGGGGGCTTGGTCTATGCTCTTGTCGACGCGCCACTTGGGCGGTTGCTTCCCGAACGAAAAACCGCTGCGTTGCGTTGCTCGTCCGTACGCCGCCGCCCCTGCCGTCGGTTATTTGTCACTCCATCTCGAACAACAACAGCAACTCGTCGAAGACGCCCTGGGCGTCACGAAGATTGTTGAAAGCAAACAGCAGAACACAGCTTAGGCGAATAGCCACTAAAGGAGCTCAAAGTGCTTATTGAAGTTAAGGTCCCGGCACTCGCAGAATCAGTGCCCGACGCAACATTGCTGGATTGGTACAAACAGTCAGGAGATGCCGTCGCGCGTGGCGAAAACTTGATCGATTTAGAAACCGATAAAGTAACGCTCGAAATCGCCGCACCACAATCCGGCGTGATTGCCGAAATCAAACATCAACCCGGCGATATCGTACTGGCTGATGCAGTGCTGTGCATCATTGATACCGAAGGTACGGCGGAAAATGCCGCGAATGACACGCAACCGCAATCCGGAGCAAGCGATGAGCCAGACGCCGGGCCGGCCCCGCATCTCAGCCCGGCCGTTCGTGGCTTGGTTGAAGAACATGCCGTCGATCCGCGCAATATCACGGGCACCGGTAAAAATGATCGGATTACCAAAGCGGATGTCGTCAATTACATCGACAGTCAAACAAGTCCAGCAGGGAATGACGAGATCCGCGAGGACAGCCCGACGGTTCAAGCGCGTCCCGAACTCCCACCTTCTGCACGTCCCGAAGAACGCGTACCCATGACTCGGATCCGTAAACGGACGGCGGAACGCTTGCTGCAGGCACAACAACAAAACGCCCTTTTAACGACCTTTAATGAAGTTAATATGCAGCCGTTCATGGATCTGCGCTCACAACACAAAGACGAGTTCGAAAAACAATACGGTGTGAAGCTTGGGTTTATGTCTATATTCGTCAAGGCAGCGGTCGAGGCGTTGAAGAAGTTTCCAGTGGTTAACGCCTATGTCGACGGCGACGATATTATTTACCACGGATATTACGATGTCGGGGTCGCGGTGGGATCCGAGCGCGGGCTTGTGGTGCCAATATTGCGCGACGTCGAGCGGATGTCGTTTGCTGAAGTCGAACGCAAGATCCGTGACTATGGAGAGCGAGCGCGCGACACGAAACTCACTATTGACGAGCTCACGGGCGGGACCTTTACGATTAGCAATGGCGGCGTATTCGGCTCGTTATTGTCAACCCCAATTGTCAATCCACCGCAAAGCGCGATCCTCGGCATGCACAAAATTCAGGATCGCCCGATTGTCGAAAACGGAGAAATCGTGATCCGACCGATGATGTACGTAGCGTTGTCCTACGACCACCGGATCATCGATGGACGCGAAGCGGTACAGTTTTTAGAGTCGATTTGTAAAACAATCGCCGACCCGAGTCGCTTCCTACTGCAAATTTAACCCGCGG
>CAWLAW010000257.1:0-5215 GCA_963854885.1 Gammaproteobacteria bacterium
GCTCCGGTGGCGGTGGCTTATCGGCCGCGCTGTCGGCGTCTATCGCAGGCTTAAGCGTTGTCGTATTGGAGAAGCACGATCACTTCGGTGGAACAACTGCTATCTCTGGTGGCGGTGCATGGCTACCCGGGAACCCGTTAGCGGCCGAGGCCGGCATTAGCGACGATATTGCTGAGGCACGACGCTACGTCGAAATCATCAGCGGAGAACGCTTCGATGCTGAACGTATCGACGCCTACCTGGCTTTTTCTGGGGAAATGGTCAAGGAATTTCGCGAGCATTCGGAAGTCGATTTCTTTGTCGCGCTAAAGAACCCCGACTACCACCCGGAACTCGATGGCGCGCGTTGCGGCGGGCGCACATGTTATGGCGCACCCTACGATGGCACACGTTTAGGCAAGCGCTTAAACGAAATGCGCTTTCCACTACCTGAACTAACGCTCGGCGGCATGAATATAGGCACCGCCGCCGATGTATTGCACTTCTCACGCGGGCTGCGTTCGCTAAGTTCGACGCTTTATATTTTGCGGCGTTTCGCGGGACATTTTATGGACGTTGCTCGTAACGGCCGCATGACGCGATTAACGAACGGACAGGCGCTTGTCGCGCGCTTCGCGAAATCCCTGTTTGATCGAGGGATCGAAATTCGCCGCTCGGTCGACGTGTCGCGACTCATTGAGACGGATGGCCGCATCGCCGGCGTGGTCGCGAATAGTTCAAGCGGTGAGGTAGTTTACAACGCGACTCGCGGGGTCGTCTTGGCTTGCGGCGGTTTTCCGCACGACGATGTCCGGCGTCAGGAAACCTATCCCGGAAATGCCGCGGTCGAAACTTTCGCCACCCCGGCCCCCGCCGAGAATAGTGGCGACGGACTCAAACTTGCCGAGACTGTTGGCGGCAAAGTATCAACGCGAATCGGCGACGGCGCGGCCTGGACCCCGATGTCTAAGGTCGTGCGCAAAGACGGCAGTGCTGGCGTGTTCCCACACTTCATGGACCGGCAAAAACCGGGGGTCATCGCGGTTACGCGTGAAGGGGTACGTTTTTGCAACGAAGCCGACTCTTACCACGCGTTTGTTAAATCCATGTTCGAAGCGTGTGAAGACAAGGAATCGGTGATTGCTTATTTGATCACCGATCACCGCAGTCTGCGACGTTTCGGGTTGGGTAACGTCCGCCCCTTCCCGTTTCGACTGGGCTGGCATTTGAAATCGGGTTACTTGCTGCGCGGTCGTACGATTACGGAACTTGGACAGGCTATCGGTGTGCCGAGTGGCTCACTGGAGGCAACTCTCAAGGCATTCAATCAGCATGCGGCGAACGGCCAAGACCCTGAATTTCACCGTGGTGAAAGCGTCTACGATCAGTTCTTAGGCGATCCCGGGCAGCAACCGAACCCTTGCGTCGCGCCGATCGAGAACGGCCCGTTTTACGCGATCAAAATCGTGCCCGGCGAAATCGGCACAAACTTCGGTCTCACTACGAACGCAAACGCACAAGTACTTAACAAGAATCAACATCCCATTGAAGGCCTGTATGCCGTTGGCAACGATATGCTGTGCATTTTTGATGGGGACTATATTGCCGGTGGTGCGACCTTGGGACCGGCGCTAACGTTCGGTTACGTTGCCGGCCGTCATCTTGCGGCGGCACAGAAACCTAGCAACGGATAAATACGGAGATCCCATGGCGGAACAAAACTCGAACGACTTAAGCTTCGCAGATGCGCTAACGCGCAGCTGCCCGTTCGACGCGTATGACGAAATCCGCGACACGAGTCCGGTGTATTTGGATCCCATAACTGGGAATTACGTTCTTACGCAGTACCACGATGTGCGCAAAGCGCTGCTGAATCATACCCAACTCAGTAACCGAACGAATTTAATTCACGTGCGTGAGAATCCCGTACTGGATAAAATGTATGCGGAGCGCGGCTGGGTACCGATCGAGACCCTAGTTAATAATGACCCGCCCGGTCACACGTTCTACCGTGCACTCGTCGATAAAGTCTTTACCCGAAATCGTGTTGCGGAGTTAGAAGCCGACATTGAGCAGATCGCGCACGATTTAATTTCCTCGTTCGAGCAGCGCGATGAAATTGAATTTTTGGACGCGTTCGCGATCCGCCTACCGTTGACAATACTCGCAGATCAGTTGGGGGTTGCGAAAGACGATATCGAAACGTTCAAATTTTGGACCGACGTTACGATAGAACTCGTGGGGCAGGTTGCGACACCAGAGCGGGAAGTGGAGGTAACCCGGCACGTCATTGATATGCAAAACTATCTCGCCGAAGTGATCGAGCGCGTGCGTAAATCGCCGAACGAATCGATTATCAGTCGACTTGCCAATGTTGATGTTGATGGACGGACGTTAACGATGCGAGAACTGATGGGGATCCTGCAACAGCTACTCGTGGCCGGCAATGATACGACGACCGCGACCTTAGGTTCCGCCATGAAACTTTTAGTCGAACAACCCGAATACGTCGATCGTTTACGCACCGAACCCGCGCTCATTCCTAAATTCGTCGACGAAGCCTTACGTTTGCGCGCCGCTGTACAAGTTCTCTTCCGACGCGCGACCGAGGAACTGGAAATTCACGGCGTAACTATTCCGAAGGATGCTATTGTCGAAGTCCGCTTCGGTGCCGCCAACCTCGATCCCGAGGTATTCGAGAACCCCGCGGCGATTGATCTCGAGCGTGACAATGGGCAACAACATCTAGCGTTCGGTGCCGGCAAACACTTTTGCATCGGCAACCAACTCGCGCGCGCCGAAGTCCGGATTGCCCTAGGCGCATTTATCGAGCGCCTGGATAATTTCAAATTCAGCCGCGGCGAAGACAGCTACAACTACCTCACCGCGTATATCGCACACGGCGTCGACAAATTATGGATGTCGTTCGATTCGCAACTGCAGAAAAGTTAAGGAGTCTTTTGAACCATGGAAATCATTGATGTACAGATTCATGAACCCGCACCCGAAGCGGATTGGACATTTGACGCGGCGTCGCGGGTACAACTCGGGGTTGAATTAACCCTAGCGCAAATGAACGCAGTCGGTGTCAGCGGCGCCTTGCTCACGACGAGTCGACCAGAATACGTGAGTGAAGCCATTCGCCAATATCCGCAACGCTTTGCCTGCCTAGAGGAATGGGAACGCGGGCCAGGCGATCCGCAAACTGAAGAATTGTTGAGCGAGATGCGCAAGCAAACGGGAACGCTGGGCACACGTTTGCTCGCGTCCTGGCCGCCCGAGAACGCCGAGCGTCTGCGTGATGGTTCCTACCACAGCTTTTTTTCGGCCGCCGAAAAGCTCGATATTCCCGTGGCGCTATTCGTTTCTGGCGTGTTGTCAGCCGCCTTGCCAATCGCGCAAGCCTATCCGAACCTGACCTTGGTCATCGATCATTTCGGCCATATGCAGCCGCCGTTTCAGGAACGCGGCACGACCCCGCTGGACGAGGTTGATGAGTTGCTAAAATTGGCTGCCTGTCCGAACGTGTTCGTGAAAATCAGCGGCGGGCCGACCTTATCGTTTGATCCCTATCCCTACAACGATCTGAAAGCGCCGATAAGCCGCATCATCGAGGCGTTCGGGCCATCGCGACTGATGTGGGGTAGCGATATCACACGTATTAACGGCGTTTTTCGTTGCCCGGCAATTTCCGAGGACGACTTTCGCATGACTGACGACTATCCCGGCAAACATGACTACGCGGAATCCTTGTATTACCTGTTGCATCATTACGATTTATCGAACGCCGACAAGGAAGCCATCTTCGGCGGAAGCTTACGCCGCGCATTTCGCTGGAACCCGACAGGCTAATTCGCTTCAAGCCTTGGCGCAGGAGTCAGGTCACTGTTCGAGATACTAAGCAAGCATTTCCACAGTTTGGCGATACTGCAAGCGGCGGTCGATAGCGGTAGCTTCAACCGCGCCGCGACGCAGTTAGGCCTGACCCAACCTGCTGTATCGCGCAATATTGGACGACTCGAAGCTGCGCTTGGATGCCGATTGCTCAATAGGAGTGCGGTTGGCGTCACGGCGACCGAGTCTGCCGAGATTATCCTGCGTCATTTCGATCGCGCCGCGAGCGAAATACGTGATGCTAGTCAAGAGCTGACCTTACTGCGCAGAACCCGGGAAGCGTCGGTAGCCTGCGCTGGCGCCCCGGTCAACATCGAAATGATCGCGGCCGCCGCCGCAAGCCTGCGCTCCGCGTCACCGCCGTCGTGCATCCATATCTTGGAAGGGGCAACGCCAGGGATGTTGGATCTGCTCGTGAACGGCGAGCTCGATATCGTGGTGGGCTCCGGCATCTTGCAGGACAAGCTCGAAGGCGTTGTCACCGAGCCGTTACTCGATGAAGAGATCGGTGTCTTTGTCGGCGCGCATAATCCACTGGCGAAATCTAAATCGCTGCGCATGAGCGACTTACTCGATGAGGCGAGTTGGGTGATGCCGGATTCGGCCACACATTTACGGCGTTACATCGATGCGGCACTCATAGAAAATTCGGCAACCATGCCCGAGAACCTCATTGAATCGCGTTCCGCCACCGCTATGCGCTGGCTCGTACATCACACGGATTGCATCGCAATTTCGACCAGTCTTGTGCACCGCACTGAATTACGTTCAGGCGAAGTGGTGATGGTCGAGGTGGATTGGGATTTCTCGACAACAAAGCACGTCTTGTATAGGCGTCGACGCCACGCCATGTCACCTGAAGCGCTAGCGCTCGTCGATGCGATCAAAGCAGAAGCGCGGGATTCGGACTGAGCGCATCGTCGATGGACTAACACCTACACTTCACCGTGTTCGGATCCCTCAACTGAACATATCGTATTGAATTACGCCCTCGATTGATCCGGTTTCCGCCGTATTTGTACTGAATAGGTGACCCCCGAAGCCGAAATAAAGCGACCCCTGTCACTCTTTTCTAGCTGTTGATCAAGGTTCTCAAGAACCTGTCGCTACCTATTATTCGAGCCGAGCTAGAGAGGACACATGTCCACAATTCTCGAAAATCACTCAGATGTCGACGATGCCCGCTGCACCGTGCTGTGCGTGGACGATGAGCGAAACATTCTCTCCTCACTAAAGGGCTTATTCCGAAAATCGCCATTCGACGTGATTACAGCTAATGGTGGTGCTGAAGGGATTAAGGTGCTGGCCGGCCAGCGCGTCGATCTTGTGATCTCAGATATGC
>CAWLAW010000258.1:0-5211 GCA_963854885.1 Gammaproteobacteria bacterium
TGCGGATTTCTGCGCCGGCGTAGTAGCGATCCCAGTCAGTAAGATAAATCGTCTCACTGACCACATTTCGGTAGCTAGCCCCATGCGCCTCTAGAATTGTCTTAATGCGGCTGTAGACAATCTCGGCTTGCGCTGCGCCATCGTATGGTGCGATGACGGCGCCATCCATATCAGTCGCTATGATGCCGCCGATAAAAATAAAATCACCGGCACGGACCGATTCGACAGTGCCATATTTCGGATAGGATTTGGCATACTCGGGAATAACATGGGTCGCCGTGCCGGGTTCGGCTGCCGGTAGGTCGATGACATAAAATGTTGCAATGAGGACGGCGAAAAAGCCAAAAGGTTTGGTTAGTAATTGAAGCACGTGATTACTCCTTGATTTGAACACATGATGGTAATTGTTTGTCTGGATGTAGCGCTAAGCTACAGATTAGGGGATCTGGCCGTGGAACGGCAACCGAAAGCACAGCATTGTCAGTCGTCCGTCGGTGAACCGGCCCGATCGGTCATCATCATTCAAGTAACGAAGTTGGTATCGAATGCAACACTCTTTAATCACATCTAAGCTGTAGTAGGCAAGATGGACGCTTACAAAACCGAACTCCTCGGGCGTATTGACCTTTGCCAAGGCAAGGATCGCCACCGATTTCGTCGGCGCTTAAAGCGCGCCAACAACGAAGGCGAACACGCCAAACTGGAACGCGACGTTGATGCCTCAGTGCAAAATCGTGAACGTCGAATCGGCGCAGTACCAGACATTCAATATCCGCACGAATTGCCTGTTTCGCAACGGCGAGCGGAAATCGCACAAGCGATAGCAAATCATCCCGTCGTCATCCTGTGTGGCGAAACGGGCTCTGGGAAAACCACCCAGTTACCGAAAATCTGCCTGGAGATAGGGCGCGGCATAGACGGACTCATCGGACACACTCAGCCCCGACGCCTTGCGGCGCGTACGGTCGCGAATCGCATTGCCGAAGAAATGCACAGCGAGCTGGGGCAGATAGTTGGATTCCAGACGCGTTTCCAACAGCGTCTCAGTGACGGCAACTTAGTCAAGGTGATGACCGACGGGATATTGTTAGCCGAGACGCAACGCGATAAATGGCTAAATCGTTACGACACGATCATTCTTGATGAGGCCCACGAGAGAAGCTTAAACGTCGATTTTTTGCTTGGCTATTTGAAACAGTTAGTGCGCCGTAGAGGCGACTTAAAACTAATTGTCACCTCGGCAACTCTAGATGTTGAGCGAATTTCCGCGCATTTTCCTGGCGCGCCCGTGATTGAAGTTAAAGGGCGAACCTACCCCGTGGACATTCGCTATCGACCTTTGTCGAACCCGGACGACGACCTTGGCGACCTGGATGTTACTGGCGGCATTAATCAAGCGATCGAAGAACTCCAAGATGAAGCTCCAGGCGATACATTGGTGTTTCTTCCGGGCGAACGGGAAATCCGTGAGGCCTCACGGTCGTTGCGTCATTTGCGCGACCGATTCGAAATTCACGCACTTTATGCGCGGCTGCCGCCGGCTGAGCAGCAGCGGATCTTCAAACGCGCCGCAAAGCCGCGCATAATTTTGTCAACGAATGTCGCGGAAACGTCGCTCACCGTGCCAGGTATTCGTTACGTCATCGATTCTGGCACGGCGCGGATTTCCCGCTATTCGTGGCGCTCGCAAATCCAGCGCTTGCCAATTGAGGACACCTCGCAAGCCTCTGCCAATCAACGCGCTGGCCGCTGCGGGAGAACGGCGCCCGGCATTTGTGTGCGGCTTTATTCCGAGGATGATTTCAACGCGCGATCCGAATTTACCCAGCCAGAAATACAACGGACAAATCTTGCTGCAGTGATATTGCAAATGGCGAGTTTAGGCCTTGGGGATGTCGCACAATTTGATTTTATTGATCCGCCAGACTCGCGACTTGTGAAGGACGGCTATCGTCTGTTGCACGAACTTCAGGCAGTCGGCGCGGACAAGCATCTAACTACGGTTGGAAAACGAGTCGCGAGATTACCCATCGACCCCCGGTTAGGTCGGATTTTGTTGGCCGCAGCGGACTATGGGTCGCTGACCGAAGTGTTGGTTATTGCGACTGCGATCGCCGTACAAGATCCGCGCGATCGGCCATTCGATAAGCGCCAGGCTGCCGATGAACAGCACCAACGGTTTACAGATAAGCGCTCTGATTTCGTTGCCTTACTAAACCTTTGGAATTATTTGGAATCTCAGTCGGAATCGCTATCTCAAGCCGCGATGCGCCGCCAATGTGTCAAGCAATTCATTAACTTCAAACGGTGGCGGGAGTGGCGTGATTTGCATCGTCAACTTGCGCTGTCTTTGCGCGCGCTGGATCTGCGCTTTAACACGAGTCCGGCGGATTACGAGAGCATCCACCGCGCGTTATTGTCTGGTTATCTTGATCATATCGGGATGAAAACGGAGAAAAACTCGTTTCTCGGGTCGCGCAATCGGACATTCTTTCCGTTCCCGGGATCGGCACTGCGCGCCAAGCCGCCGAAATGGATAATGGCGGCTGAAATAACCGAGACGACCCGGGTTTATGCTCGTACCCTAGCTGGGATCGATCCCCGATGGGTTGAAGAGCAAGCGTCGCACTTGCTCAAACGGCATGTTAGCGAGCCACATTGGCAGAAAAAAGTTGCGCGAACGGCGGGTTATGAAAAACTCACGTTGAATGGTTTGGTAATTAATCCCAAACGAACGATTGACTACGCGCCGATCGATCCGCGTATCGCCCGTGAATTTTTCATTCGTCACGCGCTGGTTTACGGGCAATGGAAAACCAATCTACGCATCGTTCGCGACAACCAGGCAATGATTGCATCGATAGAGGACTTGGAACGCCAAACTCGGCGCCAAGATATTTTGATTCATGAAGATGAGATATTTCAATTTTACGACGACCGTTTGCCGTCAGAGATAAATTCTGGGGCGGGGTTTACGAAATGGTGTAAGGGTCTTAATGATGATGCGTTTCTCAAACTGTCTCGCGATCACTTAGTACGCGAACAAGCGCCTCAAATTGCCGCCACGCAATACCCAAAGACCTGGCGGCAAGATGGGTTCGAATTACCACTGAGCTACCAATTCTCGCCGGGCGCACAGGACGACGGGGTGACGTTGACCATCCCGCTTGTTTTACTCGGTCGCATCGATGCGGACCAAGGTGACTGGTTGGTACCGGGCCTGATCGAACAGAAGGTAACGGCATTGATCCGTGCCCTACCGAAACGGTTGCGAAAGAATTTCGTGCCGGTGCCGCAATTCGCGCAAGCTGCGACTGAAGCGATGGTGCCTAATGACGGTGAGTTACTCGAGTCCCTATCCCGAGTACTTCACTCAATGACGGGGGTCGAAATTGATCGGTCGATGTGGAGTCTGGATATTGAGGCGCATTTACTGATGCGCTTTGCCGTTAGCGGTGGCGCTGGAGAGATCCTAGGTAGCGGACGAAACTTGCCGGAACTGCGAGATTTATTGACCGAGCGGATGGAAGCCCGTCCGGTGGCTGCTAAGCAACTGTCGTTCGAAAAAGACGCCGTCGTTGAATGGGATTTTGGAGAATTACCCGCGCAGCTTCAATGTGAAGAAGACGGTTACACGATAGAGCGATATCCGGCACTTGCTGAAGAAGGGCGGCGGGTCGCGCTGCGTTTATTCGACGATCCGGACGAGGCAAACGCTAGTATGCGTGTCGGATTGCGTCGCCTGGTTCAGCTTCAGTTGAAGAAAGAATCTCGCTATCTGGAGAAGAATATTCCTGACGTTCAGCGATTGCGCTTACTATTCAGCCGGATAGGCAGCGCCGAGCTGCTCACCGACGACATGATTTTGGCGGCCATCGAAAGATGCTTTATTGCCAATCGAGAGTTCCCTCGTGATAGTGTTGAGTTCGAACATTTCGTCTCGTCTAAGCGCAGCCAGTTGGTTGATAATGCGAACGATTTAGCCCGTGTTATCGGCAAGATTCTCGACACGCATTTTGAATTGCGCAATAAGCTGGACGGCGATCTACCATTGTCCTGGGTGGAAGCCGCACAAGATATTAACGCGCAGCTGCAAGCGCTAGTGTTCCCTGGTTTCATCTGCGCGACACCTATGAAATGGCTTGAACGGATGCCGCGTTTCCTAAAAGCGATCAACGTACGCATTGCAAAACTCAATGCGACTCCTGATCGAGATCGCATGCGGCGATCGGAGATCGAGCCATTGTTCGCGCGTCTGCAGCTTGCCATTCCCGACGGCGCGCAACACGCTCGCGCGCTCGACGAATACAAATGGAAGCTAGAAGAATTTCGCGTTTCTTTGTTCGCGCAAGAGCTTGGTTCTTTGGAAAAAGTATCGGTTAAGCGTCTCGATAAATTATGGCAAGAAACGTGCTGAATCAGCGTGGAAGTTGCAAAAAATAGCTGGGGAATTTGTGTTCGGCGGTTGCGACGCGTCGCTGCGCGCAATGGGCTTTTCGCCGTAGCGTTGATGTTCCCCGTGGTGTTTTGGTCAACGTTTCTACAACGCAAGAACGACCGCTCGGTCCCCGATCCCACCGGCGTAGCGTTTGATCAGCGCCATCAAGTTGAGACTTGCGGCATCGTACGCTTAAGTACGTTTTCACTGAATCAGCCGAATTGGGTCTACGGTTTCGATTACCAAGCTGTCGAAGTGTTCGACTTAGGTGAGTTGATGTCAAAATTCGCCGTTTCCTTGACGGAAACTGTCTTCATTGATCTCGGCGCCGGGAAAGGGCGTGCGATCTTAATGGCCAGCATGCTTCCGTTTAAGCAGGTCATTGGAATCGAGTTAACGACGCAGCTGACGTCGATAGCGAGAAAGAACCTCGCAACATTACCGGACGACATTAAACTAGCCGAAAAATCGTCCGTCATCTGCGCTGACGCAGCGAGTTTCGAATTCCCGTCTGACCCTTTAGTTATTTTTCTCTACAATCCATTCGATTATTCGATTATGGATTCGGTAATTGAGAATTTACTCGCATCGCTGGGCCAGCGATCGAGACGCGTATTGGTGGTTTATTTTCGCCCTGAGTTGCGCGAAATGTGGGAGGCGTTACCGCAGTTTCGCTTAGTGAAATCGACGCAGCGCTACTGCATTTTTGAAAACTTGAGTTAGAAAGTCGCACAAGTTGGTCGGTCCCGTGAGTCTCCCGGTTCGATCGACCA